>JAZGEZ010000103.1:0-10115 GCA_036479055.1 Methylophilaceae bacterium
CCACAAAATGAAGAACAGTCAAGCACGGAAGATAACAACGAGCAACAATCAAACACAAAAGATAGCAGCTAGATTTAGCTTGACCCCCCTACTTCTGATCCCACCCCACCACAACACCATCATCCAACGTAATCTTCAATGCATAACGATTCTTCCCCGCTTGCTCATACTTCCAAACTTCCTTCACCTTAGTCTTAAGCACTTTTTGATCAATATCCAACGGCTCACCTAGTGAGTCACGCAATTGCTCGGCAGTTTGGCCTTGCCAAAAGGTTTCATTTAACAACTCATCGACTAAGTCTTCGTCTTTATATTTAAGCGTTAGCCACATGCGTTTTGCTAGCAGCGCTGCCATTAACAGCACAATACCTAATACAATAGCCAGCCACCAATACCAAGTCATATGACTAAATCATTTTCCAAGCAACACTCTCCCCAGCCCTCAACGGCACCAATAAATCACCATCATAAGGATAACTTTCTGGCACCTGCCAGCTTTCTTTATTAAGCGTAATGGTGTCAGTATTCCTAGGCAAACCATAGAAATCTGCCCCATAAAAACTGGCAAACCCTTCAAGTTTACCTAATGCATCAGCCGCTTCAAAGGCTTCAGCATACAATTCAATCGCCGCATGTGCGGTATAGATGCCAGCGCATCCACAAGTGGTTTCTTTGGCATTTTTTGCGTGGGGTGCACTATCGGTACCTAAGAAGAATTTAGGGCTGCCAGAAGTTGCGGCTTTGACTAAGGCCAAACGATGTTCTTCTCGCTTTAATATTGGCAAGCAATAATGATGGGGGCGTATACCGCCTTTAAAGAGATCGTTACGGTTCATCAGTAAATGATGTGCGGTAATTGTGGCGGCAACGTTATCGCCAGAAGCAGCAACAAACTCAGCCGCATCTTTCGTCGTAATGTGTTCAAACACCACTTTTAAATCAGGATAGTCCGCAATGAGCGCTTTCATGTGACGATCAATAAATACTTTTTCGCGATCAAACACATCAACATCAGCACCTGTTACTTCCGCATGCACCAACAAAGGCATGCCCACTTCTTGCATGGTTGCCAATGCATCAGCACAGTTATCAATACTAGTGACGCCAGAATCCGAGTTGGTTGTTGCCCCTGCTGGGTAAAGCTTCACCCCGTGCACAATGCCACTGGCTTTTGCTTGACGAATATCATCCGCACTTGTTTTGTCAGTTAAATACAGCACCATCAGTGGCTCAAAAGTTGAGCTAGTGGGTAGCACTTGCATAATGCGCGCACGATAGGCAGTCGCCAACGCTGTCGTGGTGACTGGTGGACGTAAGTTAGGCATCACAATGGCACGCTTAAATTGTTTGGCCGTATCAGCCACAACAGCTTGCAGCGCTGCGCCATCTCTTAGGTGTAAATGCCAATCATCTGGCCGTGTGATTGTAATTTGTTTTGTCATATCGATCGTTTTAAGTCTTATCTTTTAATGTTAACGCAAGCTGGTATAAATCATTCTTCTTGGCGTCAGTGATTTCTGTAGCTAGTTTAACAGCCTGCTTTAAAGGCAGCTCTGCTAATAAGCTTTTTAATGTATGTTCTGCCTCTTCGCTGACAGCCGCCTCCTCTTTTGGAGGCGCAGCCTCTACCAGCAGCACAAATTCTCCACGCTGTTGATTTAGGTCACTTTCAAGCCAGGCTTGTGCATCGTTTAATGCACAGCGATAAATCGTTTCATACGTTTTAGTGAGCTCACGCGCAATGGTCACGCGGCGCTCACCACCCAACACTTTTGCCATATCAGCTACACAATCAACAATGCGATGTGGTGCTTCATAAAACACCAGTGTATGACTAAGCGATTGATATAGCGCTAACGCTTTACGACGCTGCGATCCACTGGCTGGCAAAAACCCGACAAAGCTAAATCCATTTTTAACAATACCTGATGCAGATAGCGCTGCTATCACAGCACTCGCGCCAGGTATTGGCACTACCTTAACCCCTGCCTCATGCAAGGCATTAACGACTACTGCACCAGGGTCACTTATACCGGGCGTACCCGCATCGGTGACTAAAGCAATACTTTCACCCGCCTGCAAACGTTCTAATAACAGTTGCGCGGCTTTTTGTTCATTATGCTCATGCACAGCAATGAGTTTTTTGCTGATACCAAAATGTGATAACAACCCTGAGGTATGCCGTGTATCCTCCGCAGCAATCACATCGACGTCTTTTAAAACGTCTAGCGCACGTAATGTAATATCACCTAAGTTACCAATTGGTGTTGCGACAACATATAATGTTGATGTTGATTGAGTCATTAATCAAATTTTAACGCGAAGCGTTTATAACAGCTATTAAAATAAAACCATTAAACCGAATAATAAAAGCATGCGATGAAGATTAATCAAAACAATGCTGGATTAGAAGCCGAAAAAATAGCTGCAACTTTTTTGACGAATAATGGACTTAAGCTTGTGATGCAAAACTATCACTGCCGATTTGGGGAAATTGATTTAATTATGAAAGAAGCCGAAACCTTAGTGTTTATTGAGGTTAGGTTAAGATCTAATAATCAGTTTGGCGGTGCTGGCGCAAGCATTACGATACATAAACAGCAAAAACTTATTGCGACTGCACAACATTTTTTGCAAATACATAACGCTAAGTCAAAAGGTGAAGCTGCCTGTCGCTTTGATGCAATTTTAATGAACAAGGCTGATTTGAATAACATTGAATGGGTACGTAATGCATTCGATGCATAAAAAGCGTATCATTCGCAAAAAGACGTGTAACTATAATATATTTTAGGAGACCTCAATGCCATCTTTAACAAAACTTTTACTTCGTACTGCTTTCATCTTAACTATAGGTGCTCAACTAACAGGCTGCCTTACTGCTGCTGTTGGCGGTGCTGCTGTTGGCGGTACTGCTGCTGCAGATAGGCGCACCACGGGCATTTTTGTGGAGGATGAAAATGTTGAGATAAAGGCATTACAACAAATACGCAAAACATTGGACAAAGAAGCGCATGTGAACATCACTAGCTACAACCTGAATGTTTTAATGACAGGTGAGGTGCCTAGCCAGCAAGCACGTACAGAAGCAGAAAACATTGTTAAAGCCATCGAAAATGTGCGTAACATCACCAACGAAATTTCTGTTGGACCAAAAAGCTCAATTGGCGACCGCAGTAACGACACCTACCTCACGTCTAAAGTAAAAGCAAAATTCGTCGCCGAAAAGAACTTTGCAGCCAATAGCGTAAAAATAGTGACGGAGGATAGCGTCGTGTATCTCTTAGGCATCGTTAGCGACCATGAAGCAAGGTTAGCAACAGAAATCGCGCGGACGACTGAAGGGGTGGCAAAAGTCGTTAAAGTATTTGAATACACGAAATAAGCTGATTGAAATGCATCAAATCTAAAGCATAGGACTTAACACCAGATGGAAAACGAAAGCAATAACAGCAATAACATAGACGAAAGCAAGAATGAAAACGAAGAAATTATCATTCAAAGTTTAACGCGCGAGGGAAAACGCTTTCGCCCTAGTGATTGGGTGGACCGTATCTGTAGCAGCTATGCAACATTTGGTGAAGACCGCAGACTGCGCTATTCACCTTACTTAAAACCAGAAATGATTGATGGCGTACGTTGTTTGGCCGTAAAAATGCAACTAAAAATTGCCAACCCAGAAGGCTTTGAAGAGTTAATGCAGTTTGCATCGGAGAATCAACTCAACATACTGGACAGTGAAGGTGCTGCTATCTCGACACCTGAATAACAGCAACCGCTTTATTTATGTTTTAACATGAGTGACTCGAGGTAATGCCTAGTCACCAAACCGCGCTTAACCTTAACTAACTTTCCTTTTGGGTTGTAAAGATAGGTTGTTGGCAACACCTCGGCACTGCCTATTTGTTTAGCAATGTTAGCATTCCCCAAAACAATGGGATATGACATCAGCATATCATCAACATAGCTGGTCACTTCTTTAATTGATTCATAGTCAAAAACTACGCCAACAACCATGACATCTTTGTCTTTACGGTGATCAAAAAGTGCCACCAATTCTGGCACCTCCTCTAAACAAGGTGGACACCAAGTTGCCCAATAGTTCACGATAAGCCATTTCCCTTTGTATTGGCTAAGGGTATGCTTTTTCCCAGACAGATCTTCAAGCACAAAATCACTGGCAGCCATTGTTGCTGGCATATAAAACACCATCAGAAACACGAATAAAAGCCTCTTTTTTAACTGTGTCATGTTTTTTTACTCTAGCTAAATATAATGATATTATGGGCGGTCATATCTAATGATAAACTAAATTGTACGGAGCCTGTATGCCCATTAGCTTTAAGCTTCCCGAATTAGAAAGTAATCCAATATTATTGGCAGAAACGCGCGCCAGCAAGCTCAATGAGTTTGTGCGCAACCTCCCATTTAGCGACCCAATGAAAGCCGCGGCTGATTTATCAGAAGAGCTGCAGATTCTGAACAGCCAAAAGACAAGCTATTCTAACCGCCTTAATGCACTTGAGATATACCGCCCTGCCGCGATACAAATCACCCAAGCACTCATTCCTCTGTTTAGTTATTCGAAGTTACCGATATCAAAAAATCAAAAAGGGTATGCTGACGCCGCTTCACAAGTATGGGAAGAGATGGCATTTGGTTATAAATGGGCATTGATTGATTTACAAAATAAAATCATTAACATTAATAGTGACAAATCTGCAGCGCTCGTTATTCAGCGTGCAATACATGCTTTAAAAGAAACTGCTTTTATTAGCTATTTAACATACCGTGCACCAGCTAGATCACTTTGGGCAGAATTACATCAGCTTTACTACTGTGCACTGCAGCAAAACGCACAAGCGCTAATCGTTAATGAAAGCCTAACTGACGACAACCAAAGCTCTGTTGATTCTGTTTATAAAGAACTATTATTATTGGCACTAGCGCACCCTCAAAGACTTTCTGGGCAAGAGTTAGTGAGAACGAGTGCTTATTTAACTAAAATAGCTGACGATGTTGAATTAAGTACCGTTGGTCATGTGGAAAGCAGTACAGGTGTATTTTTAATCGAATTGGATGGAAACAAGCCGCCTACGGCTTACGCCAGAAACATCGATACGCCAAACACTGAAACTGATCTACTGATGATTACCGTTAAGCTAGCAAAAAGAATTCACACCCACCTTAGGTTATTAAAAGACGATATATTGCCTAATGATGGCAGCCTGCCAAGTAACGCAGTTAATAGCCATTATCAAGACTTACTCAAACATTTAATTACCCATATTGGCAAGTCGCCAATCAGAGCATTCTCCAGAGCCAAGAAGAATGATGGGATGGAGTTGGGCATTGGCATACATGATGCGCATTATTTTTCTCCTAAAATCGGTAACGATTACAAAAACCTTGTCGTCAAAAGCATTGCAGTTAAACCTTCACGCTGGCAAATCTTGAATGTTGGTGCTGGTGGTTATGCACTTCGTAAATTTAATTCATCACAAGCATCTATACAAGTAGGCGATATTGCTGTTATTAAGAATAATGAGTCTCTTTACTGGGAGATTGGCGTGATTCGCTGGGCAAGTATTAATGAGCTAAATCAATTAGATATTGGCTTTGAGCTGATTGCACCAAGCGCAATGCCAGTTACCATCAAAGTGCCTAAGAGAAAAGATAAAATTATTGGTCTACTACTACCAGAAATCTCAGCACTTAAACAAAAAACGAGCTTTATTATACAGCGCGGCGAATGCGAGCCTGGTGAAACCTTGGCGTTTGCCAATGATGGTATACGAAACAAAGTGGTCGTAACAGAGTTAATAGAACGGACAGCATCATTCGAGCGTTATCATTACAACTTGATAGAACACTAATGATGTTGTTATACTAGCGCTTCAGTATGAATTTAATACAGTATGTATGTCTTAGCGTGAAGCAATATATTACGGACTACGTAAACGACTAGACCAAAAACGTTAACCATCTATTATTGATTTAACCTATACATCCAACCTTTGAGGTTCCCCCATGAGCGAAAAAATCATTCATCTTAGCGATGCTAGTTTTGAAGAACAAGTATTACAATCACAATTGCCAGTATTAGTTGATTACTGGGCAGAGTGGTGTGGCCCTTGCAAAATGATTGCACCAATATTGGAAGATATTTCAAACGAATATGCTGAGAGCCTAGTCGTTGCAAAACTTAATATTGATGAAAACCAGCAAACGCCACCCAAGTATGGTATCCGCGGCATCCCAACTCTGATGATATTTAAAAATGGCAATGTGGAAGCCACCAAAGTTGGCGCGTTATCAAAATCACAATTAATGGCTTTTATTGATAGTAATATTTAAACACCTAGCTTCATGCTACTTAAGAAGCTAGGCTCCTTTAACCACCTGTTTAACAACCCCTTCTAGTGAGTCTCCCCCATGCACCTATCTGATCTCAAGCATTTACCTGTAACCGAACTGGTCGAAATGGCCGTTGCCGATGAAGTTGATAACGCCAGTAAAATGCGTAAGCAAGATGTTATTTTTGCGATTCTTAAGAACAAAGCAAAAAAAGGTGACAGTATTTTTGGAGACGGTACCTTAGAAGTATTGCAAGATGGTTTTGGGTTCTTACGCTCACCTGACACTTCGTACTTAGCAGGCCCAGGTGACATTTACGTATCTCCTTCTCAAATACGCAGATTCAACTTGCACACAGGCGACAGTATTCAGGGTGAAATACGCACACCAAAAGATGGCGAACGCTACTTTGCGCTAGTAAAGGTAGATATGGCTAATGGTGAGCCCCCAGAGAATGGCAAACATAAAATCTTATTTGAAAATTTAACCCCTCTTTTCCCTACCGTTCCGCTGACGCTTGAACGTGATATTAAAGGGGAGGAGAACACAACAAGCAGAGTCATTGATATGATTGCGCCAATTGGCAAAGGCCAACGTGCTTTGTTAGTGGCTAGCCCCAAAAGTGGTAAGACTGTGATGATGCAAAATATTGCACACGCCATCACAGCCAATCATCCTGACGTAACACTCATTGTATTGCTGATAGACGAACGCCCTGAAGAGGTCACTGAAATGACGCGTTCTGTGAGAGGCGAAGTCGTTGCTTCAACATTTGACGAGCCTGCCGCCAGGCATCTGCAAGTGGCTGAAATGGTGATAGAAAAAGCCAAACGTTTAGTCGAGCACAAGAAAGACGTTGTCATTCTATTAGACTCCATTACGCGTCTAGCACGTGCTTACAATACAGTGATTCCATCATCAGGAAAGGTACTGACTGGTGGCGTCGATGCTAATGCATTACATAAACCTAAACGCTTCTTCGGTGCTGCGCGTAATATTGAAGAAGGGGGCTCTCTCACCATTATTGCTACTGCACTCGTTGATACAGGGTCACGCATGGACGATGTGATTTACGAAGAATTTAAAGGTACAGGTAACATGGAAATCCACTTGGACCGTCGCATGGCTGAGAAACGTATTTACCCAGCAATTAATGTCAACAAATCCAGCACCCGTCGTGAAGAGCTACTAATAGAAAAAGACGTATTACAGAAAATATGGGTGCTTCGCAAATTACTCTACCCAATGGATGATTTAGATGCCATGGAGTTTTTATTAGATAAAATCAAAGCAACTAAAAACAATGCAGATTTCTTTGATAGTATGCGCCGAGGCAGCTAGTAGCTGTTTTTAAACGCAATAAAAAAATGTTGTACTTGCTTCCCCACCTAAAAACAAATAGAATGCTGAGCTCGCTTGAAAGTTTAATTTAGTTAGTTGCTGAAATTTGGTGCAACTAGCAACAAAGATAAGGTTATATTATGAAAGATGGTATCCACCCAGAATACAGAGAAGTCGTGTTCCAAGACATTGGTGCAGATTTTAGCTTTGTAACGCGCTCTACCATTGCTGCAAAAGACACCATCAAATGGGAAGACGGTAAAGAGTATCCATTAGTTAAGATTGAAGTATCATCAAAATCACACCCGTTCTACACAGGTAAGCAAATGATTCTAGATACGGCTGGTCGTGTTGATAAGTTCCGTAAAAAATATGGGATGTAAACGCTTTTGTTTACTCAAAAAGGCAGCTTAGCTGCCTTTTTTTATTATTACAGCTCAACACTAAATGCTAAAATCAAACTGTAAAAAACAAACACCCATAATATATGCGCTTTGATCTCGACCATGACTGGCAAGGCAACATGTCTACTCCACGTGTGCGCGTAGGAGAGCGAGCGAAAACACGTCTACTGATTTTGTTATGTGGTATTTGGTTGTTAATGGGCCTGATAGGCCATCATCCATGGAAACCCTTTGAGTCTAGCACGATTAGTACTATTAAAAGCATACTTGATAGTAGCAGTTATCTTATGCCGATATCTGCTAGCAATGAGCAGGTCTCTAATCCACCGCTTTACTATTTAAGTGCCGCATTAACGGCTAAAGTATTCAGTGGCATCTTGCCCATACATGATGGTGCTCGCATCAGCACTGGTCTATGGATGTTAATTACCTTGCTGATGGTAGGGATGACAGGTAGAGAGTTATGGGGCAGAGGCTTTGGTAGGCAAACTACTTTTATATTTATCAGTGCCATTGGCTTGGTTACTAGTGCACATACGCTAACACCAGAAGTTTCTGCTTTAGCCGGTATTTCGGCCAGTTTTTATGCGCTAGCACTAGCGAAACGCAGGCCTTACCGGGCCAGCGCTTTATTAGGTGTTGGTATGGGGGTTAGCTTCTTATCTACGGGCTTGCTACCATTGAGTATTATATTACTCTCCTGTTTTTCACTGCCTTGTTTTTTCAGTGTCTGGCGAACGATTAGCTTTGCTAAAGTACTCTCAATCGCCACACTGATTGCTAGCGCAATGATACTAACGTGGTTATGGTTTAGCTTTAATTCAACGCCTAAACTACTGAATAACTGGTGGCTTCAGTCAATCAATCAGTTTGGTCAATATCTGCATCTTTACTTTATGAATGTATTGCTCTGGTATGCTTGGCCAGCTTTACCTTTGGCAGGATGGGCAATATGGCGCTATCGCAGCCAACTGCTTTCTCAAGCTAGATTTCAGCTTTGCATCACATTCTTTATTGTCGCATTTGTTTTAATTGGGTCTGCTGGCGAAACCAAAGGTATATTTGCGCTTCCATTACTGATCCCATTAACCGCATTAGCAAGTGGCAGTATTGAAACGTTAAAACGTGGTGCCGCAGGCGCACTAAACTGGTTCGGCTTAATATTATTTGGCCTCTTAGGCTTTTTGATTTGGTTGGGCTGGAATGCCATGATGACAGGTGGCCCAGCTAAAATAAAAGAACGTTTAATCTTTTTGTCAGGCCTAACAGAGCTCAACTTTAGTATTTTTGCATTTGTGATAGCTTCTGCTATTACATTAATATGGTTATTTGCAGCTTTTCGCTCTCAGCATTCTAATCGTTCTGCCGCCACCAATTGGGCCATTGGTATGACATTCGTTTGGACACTGCTGATGACTTTATGGCTACCAATGATTGATTCTGCGCGTAGTTATGGCCCTGTATTTACTAGCTTAAAAAAAGCACTGCCAGAAAATTATACGTGTATTACTAGTGAAAACCTTGGCAACGCTCAACGTGACTTACTGCACTATTATGCGGATGTTAAAACATACGCAGGGCAGCCAGGAGAAAAAGTAAACTGTGATTTATTTCTGATTCAAGATAATAAAAAATCAAAAAACAACAATCTTGACCCTAGCTGGCAACTCATCTGGAGTGGTAAGCGCATCAGTGAACGTAAAGAAAAATTTAGGTTGTTTCAACAAAAATATTAACTGGTAAACAGCATCTTTGCACCAGCCACGACTAAGACTAAGGCCAATATCTTTCTAATTGTTGGGTTCGCTAACCGACGGCTACCATACTCAGCACCAATTAACCCACCTATAACCGCCGCCACTCCCCAAGCAAACAAGCCCGAAGGCAACGTAACAGAGTTGGTTAACACACCAGCTAACCCAGAGATAGAATTAACCAATATAAAAGCGGCAGTAATCCCTGAAATCATTTTTGTTTCTGCCCAATTCATTAATATAAGAATTGGGCTTAAAA
>JAZGEZ010000104.1:0-2238 GCA_036479055.1 Methylophilaceae bacterium
GGGTCAAAGCGTCGACCTAAAGTAACTTTGTAATGAATGGGTAATACTGGTTTACGAAACAGCGACCACCCTTTACTTAAAAATTTAGTATCGGCTTCTATTAAAATAGTTTGCACAGGGACTTTAGCGTGGTTTGAAATAATCCCAATGCTACCCTTGAAATGATTAACAGGTGAACTTACAGTACGTGTCCCTTCAGGGAAAAGCAGCAACTGACTAGCACTCTCAAAACTTTTAACCGCATGTTGAATCATCCCGCGAACAGGGTCGCTTGGGATATAACGCGCCAAACGTGAGCCCGCACCTAGAAAAACATTTCTCATCAGAGCGGATTTCAGCACACATGCCACATTAGGTAACCGTGAAATCACCATCACTGCATCCAACAAACAAGGGTGGTTAGGCGCCAAGATCAAAGCACCTTCCTTGCTCAACACATCTAGAGCCGTTAAATCAAAAGTACATCGTCCAGATTTAACTAATGTCGCTAAATATAGCCGAAAACCCCTTGAAATAATAAACCGTCCCAAAGTGCGCCCTTGGCGAACGGGCAGCAACGGATAAACCACCATCGCAATGGGTGTCCAAGCCAAGCACAGCACCCCTAACCAGAACAAACACACATACATAACGAGCACATCATAAATGCCTAATACAACTCTTAGCACCCTATGCAAAATCAATCTTTCACTTCGTCTGAAGAAACTAAAGGCTGTTCTGCACTTGCTTCTATTTCTAATAATAAATCTTGACGGCAAATTTCAGCTTGGCAGTACTCAACATTAGCGTCTGCTGAGAGATGGCGCATCAATTCATTATGAATTTCTCTCATGTGTGCGGGGTGACGTACGTAAACACGATAATGTAAATCAGCCAAAGAGAACGTAGCATGAGAGGCAATAGCATTGGCTTGCCCGAGGACAGCTTCTATATTCATCATCGCCTCGCGTGTCTGAACGACAGCATCGGAGTCATGTTGTGTGGCATGGCCAACAATACTAGCGGTACCAGAAATGAGTAATAACTCACTCTGTTTTAATTTGACCAAAGATGCTCTTGAGAAAGTGGGGCTTACCGGCCCATACTGCTCTGGGTATTGATAAGCACTTATCTGCCTAGGATTTTCAATCACCGTTGGTTGAACACGTCCTGCCATAAATGCAATAGACAAACCAGTTTGTTCGGGCGCATTAAATCCCAATGCGCAAGCAGCAGGCACATTACCAACAACATCACGTTGAAAGGCTAAAAAAGCTTCTTGCCGACCCAAATTAAACTGGCGATAACGTTCTAGTCCAAAACTAGTTGTATTGATATTAGGAATATAATTCCAAAAACGGAAAATGTGCGGATATTTTAAGCGTGCAATCAATGTAAAAATCTGATGATAAGCCTCTACCGTCGCCTGCTGAAGTGGTGTTTTATCTGCAGTGGCTTGAAAATCTGATTCAGATAAATGCATCACACCAAACAATACGTCATCGTCGTATTGATAATGTATGGCGCCAGCCGTTTCTTGCTGCAACGACCCAAAGCCAGACCAATACTCACAAAATGCTTCGCTATTGCCTAGACTTTCCATTGGTACATGTAAACACGGCACTTTTGATTGCGCTTTTAATGCCCGTACTACATCATGATTTGACGTGAAACATAGCATGCCCAATACGTTTTTTTGCATCGCTGTTTGCAAAAAAGCATTTGTGGATAAGCTGCCGCCAAATAACAATGGTTTGTCTTGGTGCATTAGTTGACTGTAGAACCAGTTTCCTCTACTGGCTTAATATTATTTTGACGCATTTTCCATGACTTTATTGTTCGTTTAAGGTTAAGTAGTGAAGCTGTATAATAAATTGCCTTAAATAAAAACAATGGCTTTTGAATAGGTGTTGTACCATAAACATCGCCTGCCAACACTGACAATACTGCCTCCTTGGCACGAAAAATATTCCGCGGCTCCATGAACATATTTCTAATCACTGGGTTAGTAACACGGTAGATAAACCAAGAAAATATTTTTGGCCCCACACGCATAGTACGATCAAAATTTTTCAATGCTGTATGCATCTGTTGAGGTTGATTCAAACAAACTTCTACTGTATCAGCGGCGGCAAAAGCACTCTGCATTGCCATCATCACACCAGAAGAGAAAACCGGGTCAATAAAAGCAAATGCATCGCCTAACAATAGGTAGCTTTCACCATGCGTACGGTCACATTCATAAGAATAATTACCAGT
>JAZGEZ010000105.1:0-2128 GCA_036479055.1 Methylophilaceae bacterium
GCTCCCCTTTGGGGAAGCCTTCACGTGCAAACCAATTTAAATAATTCCCTGGCAAATCTGCCAATACACGCCCCGCATGTTTACCATATGGCATGGTCATCGTGACCAATTTTTGCAAGTCTTCTGGGTTCATCGCATTGATATAAAATATTTTTAAGAATTAAACCTGTAGCATAAAGCAATGGTGTTGCTATGTCTCAAACGTTAGATTTAATATTTTATTATATTGATGAACTTAAACCGCACATTGCTACTCTTAACGTCCATAAAAACTGTGATTGATAGGAACGCCTATGTACAAAATAATCATCGCACTAATTTTTGCTACCGCCACTTTTTCTTCAACAGCAAATACAAGTAAAGTAAACATGCGTGCGGGCTTATGGCAACTAGAAACTACATCTGACTGGTTACTATTAGCGCCTTATATCCCGCCAGAACAAATGAAAGGCATCGAAAACTTAGCCAAAGAATACGGGCTAGAAATGCCGCAAATAGAAAATGGCTCGGCCGTATCGCAAGTATGTATTACACAAAAAATGGTAGCCCAACAAACACTTCCTAATTTTTATCAAGAAGAGTTAGGTTGTACATCAAACAACGCAACGCGTGATGGCAACCGCTATCAAGTAAACTTCTCATGTAACAGTGCAGAACTTAAAGGAAAAGGTATGGCAGAAGGCTTAATTACAAGCGCTAAAAGCTTCTCTGGCACCTCTACTTTCAAGGGTGTTGCTCAAGGCGCATCTGTGAATGAGACAGCAGACATTGATGGGAAATGGATCAGCGCTAGCTGCGGTAACATTGCAACACTATAATGTGAGCTAATCATAAAAAGCACCCTTTTTCTAAAGATTGCATTTAACCTACCGATGTAATACTTAACAATACATTATGCTGTAATGAGGTGTGTGATGAATAAATACGAACGACTCCAAGAAGAAAACCAGCACTTCTGGGAATTACTTAATTTAGACAATACCTTGCTTATCTTGCCAGACTTTGCCACTTTGGCTGAAGAAGAAGGCTATGCTCAAGCGCAAGAATTAGCGGTTGAAACAGTATAAAAATTAAAGTAATTAATCTAAATCTTCAGCATCTAATAAACCTGCTTCTACAGCAACATTTTGCGATTCTATTTTCACGCGATACTCACATGCAGACAAATGGCCTTCTAAACGTCCATTAACCTTAGTCGTTTCCTCTTTACATAGCGTACAACGATAACGTGTTGCTTGTCCCTCAAAATTTTCTTGGGGATAATCGATATAAAACTTATTTTTCATTTTTCTTCTCTTAGTGTTAATCCTATGAATCACTAAAGGATGTTACTACAGAAAGTTCAATCGATTACTTTAGTAATATCTTCAACCACTTTTTTGGCGTCGCCAAACACCATCATCGTTTTATCAAGATAAAATAATTCATTATCCACCCCTGCGTAACCTGTTGCCATTGATCGCTTATTGACAATAATGGTTCTGGCTTTATAAGCATCTAAAATCGGCATGCCATAAATAGGGCTTTCTGGGTTCTTAACAGCAGGATTAACCACATCATTTGCACCGATGACAAAAACAACATCCGTTTGTACAAATTCATTATTAATCTCTTCCATTTCTTCTACCTGCTCATAGGGCACATCTGCTTCAGCCAATAATACGTTCATATGTCCTGGCATCCTCCCAGCAACAGGGTGAATGGCATATTTTACGTTGATCCCCTTTTCAATCAATCGAGACGCCAGCTCTTGTAGAACTAGCTGTGCACGTGCTACAGCCAAGCCATAGCCTGGCACAATAATCACCGAATCTGCGTTGGCCAATAAAAAAGCGACATCTTCAGCCGAAACCGCTTTAGCGGTCTTTTCTTCACCGCCCTCTGTACTAGATACAACATCTGCGCCAAAACCACCTAACATCACACTCAAAATTGATCGATTCATCGCCTTACACATAATATAAGACAGTATCGCACCAGATGAGCCAACACATGCACCAGCAATAATTAACACCGAATTGTTAAGCGTAAAACCAATACCAGCCGCAGCCCAGCCTGAATAACTATTAAGCATAGAAACGACTACTGGCATATCGGCTCCGCCTATCGGAATGATTAAAGTAACGCC
>JAZGEZ010000106.1:0-15580 GCA_036479055.1 Methylophilaceae bacterium
CATACTTGGCGTTCTCAGCACTGCTGATGGCTGGCCTTGACGGTGTGCAGAACAAAATTCACCCAGGTGAGCCTGCAACTAAAGATCTATACCATCTTCCGCCAGAAGAAGATGCATTGATCCCAACTGTTGCTGCTTCATTAGAAGAGTCTTTGGAAGCATTAGCAGCTGACAACGAGTTCTTGACTCGAGGCGGCGTGTTCTCGCAAGACTGGGTAGAGTCATACATCGAATTTAAAATGGAAGAAGTGACGCAACAACGTCAGACACCAACACCATTAGAGTTTGATATGTATTACAGCTGCTAAACAGCTATTAGCACACTGCAAAATCACAATATAAAAGGGCAGCTTCGCTGCCCTTTTTTCATTTCTTTGCGTTGTATAATCGGCATTTGCTTGATTTTAACTTTGCAAGTCAACCAATATAAGCATAACTTCGTTGCTAACACTAACAGTCTCATCTAAACTATTGGTATGAATAAACAATTCATTTTTATGTTCGCTTGCCTAATGGCATTTACATTTCCACTGACTAGCTATGCAGTGATTTACAAGCATGTAGATGCAGATGGACGCATCACCTACTCAAATGTCAAAATCAAAGGTGGCAAAAGAATAAAGTTAGAGCCTGCGGACACTAGTTTCGGCACTAACAGCAGGTCAAAACCAAAGACCAAGCCGACCTCAAAGAGCGCTACACCAAATGAATTTCCTAAAGTGGATACTAATACGCAAAAAAAAAGAGATAACTCTCGCAAACAAATCTTACTTTCTGAACTGGAATCAGAGAAAAAAGCTTTAGACGCCGCTAAAAGCGCTTATGATGAAGGAGCAAAGAATCCAGAGGTATTTAGGAAAAAAAATGCTGATGGCAGCTCTAGTTCTTTTCGTAATGTGGCAAAATACAAAGAGAAAATGAAAAAATTACAGGCTGATGTAGATGTACATCAACGTAATATCGCGTTATTAGAAAAAGAAATTAGTAATATTAAGTAAGTTCTCATAGCCATTTAGAAGCTGGCTTATCTTTTGCTTAAATACTAGCATTCACATAATTTAGTGCTAATATTTAACTCATGGTTCAAAAAGTCCCCGCATGCTTTTCTGGTTTAGAAAATCTTGCCACATCAGTCATGTTACTTAATGCGTCTCAACAAGTCGTCTATGCAAATCCGAGCGCAGAAGTTTTATTTGCCCTTAGCACGACTAAAATAGCGAACAGTCATATTTCAGAGGTATTCTTAAATTGTGAAATATTAGATATCGCCATTGCAAATGCAATCAAAAATAATAGTCCTTTTAGAGAGCATGAGTTTGCTATTGCTACTGTTCGCCAACACACCTCGGTAGTTACCTGTGCCGTCACACCTATTGAGATGCACGAAGCCACTCTGCTATTAGAATTCCAGCAAATGGACCAGCAATTGCGCATAGCAAAAGAAGAGCGCATGTTAATCCAACAGCAGGCCAACTCTGAGCTCTTACGTAATTTAGCACATGAGATTCGCAATCCGCTAGGTGGACTACGCGGTGCTGCTCAATTGTTAGAACATGAATTGCCCCAACAAAACTTACGTGAATACACACAAGTCATCATTAAAGAGGCTGACAGGCTGCATAGTCTGATGGATAGGTTATTAGTGCCGCATCGCGTGCCTAAATACGAACCAACCAACATTCACGAAGTGTTAGAGCGTGTCAGAAGTTTATTGTTAGCTGAATCACCTAACAACATTACCGTAAAAAGAGATTATGATACTAGCTTACCTGAACTCGTTGGAGATAGAGAAAAGTTGATTCAAGCCGTGCTTAATATTGCCCGCAATGCGGTACAAGCATTACTATCAAATAACACCTCGAATGCTGAAATTACATTAAGAACACGCTCAGAGAATCAAGTGACATTAAGTAGAAAACGCTATCGTGTCGCCATTAAACTTGAAATTACCGATAACGGTCCAGGTATTCCACCTGAAATGGCCGACAAAATATTTTACCCTTTGGTGACAGGGCGAGAAGGCGGATCAGGTCTCGGACTTGCGCTAGCACAAACCTTTATTACACAGCATCATGGCATGATAGATTGTAATAGCAGACCTGGGGATACGCGCTTTACCATTTTACTGCCAATAGAAAGCACTGTAGTTAAGCATGCAATTATCGAACAATAAAACGAAGCAAGGTGATTAGAGAATGAAACCAATTTGGATATTAGATGATGACAAATCTATCCGCTGGGTATTTGAGAAGGCGCTTGCAAGGTCAGACCTCGCTTTTAAAGCCTTTTCTAATACCGCTGATGCATTAGAGGCCTTAAACAAGGAGCAGCCCCAAGTTATCGTTAGTGATATTCGTATGCCAGGCGGCTCAGGATTGGATTTTTTAACCGAAGTAAAAGAAAAATACCCAGATATTCCGGTCATTATTATGACCGCTTATTCTGATTTAGAGAGTGCTGTCGCCGCATTCCAAAATGGTGCTTTTGAATATCTTGCTAAGCCGTTTGACGTGGATCAAGCGTTAGATGTGATTAAGCGTGCAGTCGATGAAACATTACATCAAGAAGTCGACAATGTCATCGTAGAAGAAACCCCAGAAATCATTGGTCAAGCGCCTGCCATGCAAGAAGTATTTCGTGCCATTGGCCGGCTAAGTCGTTCACATGCTACGGTACTCATTAACGGTGAGTCTGGTAGCGGCAAAGAGCTTGTTGCCAGCGCTTTACACAAGCATAGCCCTAGATCTGACAACCCCTTTATTGCAATCAATACAGCTGCCATTCCAAAAGACTTATTAGAGTCAGAACTGTTCGGTCATGAGCGTGGCGCGTTTACTGGCGCGCAAGCGGCAAGAAGAGGTCGGTTCGAACAAGCCGATAATGGTACGCTTTTTCTTGATGAGATTGGAGACATGCCAGCTGACCTACAAACCCGTTTGCTCCGTGTACTGAGTGATGGGCAATTCTATCGTGTAGGCGGCCACCAACCCATTAAAGTGAATGTACGCGTCATTGCAGCCACGCACCAAGACCTCGAAGAACGCGTTAAACTTGGTTTGTTTAGAGAAGACTTGTTCCACCGTTTAAACGTTATCCGTTTGCGTCTACCCGCACTACGTGAACGGCGTGAAGATATTCCACTACTGACAAAACACTTTTTACAAGAAAGTGCATTAAACCTAGGTGTTGAAGCCAAAAGACTTTCTGACGATGCCTTAAAATACCTTACTGCCGTTAACTGGAGTGGTAATGTGCGCCAGCTAGAAAATGTCTGTCATTGGCTTACCGTAATGGCGCCAGGACAAAATATCGATATTGCTGATTTACCACCAGAGCTGAAAGAGAATACGGGTAAGAGCTTATCTAAAGACTCATGGCAAGATGTACTTGCGCAGGACGTTGCAGATGCACTCAACCGTGGCGAACAAGGCGTGCTAGAGGCCCTAAACAAGGACTTTGAACGGGTGATGATTAAGAAAGCGCTACAGCATACTAATGGCCGTCGTATTGAAGCAGCTGTCCTGCTTGGCATGGGGAGGAATACACTAACCAGAAAAATTCAGGAGCTTGGTATCGACGGTTGATATTGTTACAACTTAATTTCGCCTACTCGCTTAATAGGAAATACGCTGTGTTTCTGTGCATCAATTTTATTGATAAAGAACACTTGCGCTAAACGTGAGTTTTTTAGGTTTTTACCAAAGAATTTGTTAGCGGCATGAAAGTGGCGGCCTTCATATAAAATCAAAGTGTTATATACATTGTTCACACGCACGATTTCATCAAACATATCGTGATAACTAGTATTCATGACGATATCCCCAGCTCTAAAGCCAATATCATTTTCATCTACCGCTTTGTCGTACCTAGCTTGATCGAAGTTTTTACTTTTACGGAATAAGGATGTACCTGAGTTTAATGGCGGGTTAGGTGTTAGAAATAGCACTGCAGCAAATATTGTATTTTCATCAGTATGAATGACGCCTTCTTCATACCCTTCTGATACAGCTTGAAAATTAGTAGAAACTGCCCAACGCATAACGTCATGCTCACTATTATGAAATACTGATATCAACTTTTTGACAATTTTTTCGTGCAGCGTTTTATCTAAATCAAATATATCTTTAGTCCGACTGCCAGGATAAACATATTCCAAATTCTCTCTGTCATGGCAAAAAGTATATTCTTGCGCTAGTGCAAATTGCCTGATTGCATCAGGGTTCTCATAGAAATTCTCTACTACGGTTACTGGATATAAATTCATCATTTGACTTTAGTTTAACAACATATAATTAAGTATAGCAAATTTATAATGCGTAATTAGCATGCAATAAAAAACGGCAACCGAAGTTGCCGTTTTATTTACTCTCTAGAACAGGTTTACCCTGCTTTAAGATTTAACTTAATTCTAGAAGAATAAGATAGCGCCCAATGAAATGGTTTTTGCACTACCTTCAGCATCTGCAACAGCACCAGCACCTGATCTTTCACGTTCAGATTCTGAATACTCAGCAACTAAGTTTAGATGTTTTGTGATTGGGTGATAAGCACCCACTACCCACATTGAATCTTCAATTTCGTTGAAAGTATCGCCTGTGTTGCCATCTAATGTTGACACACCATAGCTAGCACCAAGTTTAGTACCTACACCAGGAATAGTGTATGTACCTTGAACGTACCATTGGTCTGAATCACGTGATTTACCAGTAGCATCAAAACCATCAAACAATTGAATTGTTTGACCGATACCGTCACCATCACCATAGTAAGCTGTTAAACCAAAGCCAGCTACGTTAACGTTTGCACCAATATCGAATGCAGTAGCACTATCTGTACCACCCGCTGCTAAACCAGCAACTTTTTGTTTAATAGCAGAACCCCAAACTTTACCTGCAAAGTCGCCTGTCCATGCATAAGAAGCCTTAGCTTCAACCGCTGAACCTGCGCCTGCACGGTCAGTACTAACAGTGCCGCCAGCAGCAGGAGTACTTACTGCATTCCAACCTTGTGTAAGGCCAGCTGTAAAGCTAAAGCCATTCCAGTTAGGTGATGTGTAAGCGACTTGTGATTTCCAGTCAGCATACATAAAACCAGTACCGATACGACCTAAAGTAGTTGTGTTACCAGCTAGTGAACCAGCTGCTGAACCAACACCTAATAAAGTCATGTCGTTAAGGATAGCGTCAGAAGCATAGATACCTAAATCTTTACCAAGTTTGATAGAACCCCATGAAGCATCACCAAATGTCAAGAATGCTTGACGATTTTCTTGGTGAGCTGCTTGTCTACCACCTTGAGTTGTAGAAGCACCAGGGTTAATGCTGATTGTGAAACCAACATCTAAATCATTTTGGCGTGTTTTACCAGAAACTGATAGGTAGTTAGGTAGCAAACCTGTTGTGATGTTGCCTTGTGAGCTAGAGTCGCCACTGCCTAAGCCTAAAGGTGCAGTACCAGCACCACGGTCATCATCAAATTTTGTTACTGTGTAGTAAGCGTTTACAACGCCACCGATATCTAGTGTCCAATCGCCTGCTGGGATCATGATGCCAGCGTTAGCGCTTGAAGCACCAGCCAATAAAGCTGCAGCTACTGCTAAACTTAGTTTGTTATTCATGTAATTCTCCTAAAATTTTACTTAATATTTTACTGCTAAATCTACTACTTAATAGACCTCATCACCCCAAGCTCACTAACAAACTAATCAGCCTGATTAGATGAGAAATCTCCTAAACTTCCCTACCAAATCGATTAAGATCTATTGATCTAAGAAGGTTATGTGTAAGTATGCCAAAGAGTCGCTTTCACCAGCAAGCTTTTTACCACTTTTATCCGCTACAGCCCTAGCAATGTTGTAATTTGACAACATTGCTTGCAAAAAAGCAGCCTCTCAGCCGAATATTATTTTGTAGTACTCAAGGGTAAGCTCACCATGCTAACGCTCTCCTGGCACTTTAGCAGTAACAGATACTCAAATAATATGGCATTAGCAATTATCTAAGATTAACTGTAGCTTTTCTGTATCGTACTTACTGGTGATAACAGATTCACCTATTCCTTTTTGCAATACAAGCCTAATTTTTCCATCTTGTACTTTTTTATCTAAGCCCATTAAATCGAGATATTTAGCTGCACCCAATGCTGGCGGTTGCTGCGTTAACATGGCAGCTTGGAATATTGCTTTAATCCGCTCAATGTCTTGCTCTTGCAACCAGCGCATACTTTTGGAAAATTCAGCGGCCATGATTGTCCCTGCTGCAACGGCTTCGCCATGTAGCCACACGCCATAGCCCATTGCGTTCTCAATGGCATGCCCAAAAGTGTGTCCAAGGTTTAGCAAAGCACGTTCACCTGTTTCTTTTTCATCTGCGGCTACCACCTCTGCTTTATTTTTACATGATCGATAAATTGCCTCAGTGATGACCGCTTTATCCAACGTCATTATTTTGCTCATGTTTTGTTCTAGCCATGCAAAAAAGCCAGCATCACGAATGAGCCCATATTTTATAACCTCAGCTACACCAGCAGATAACTCCCGCTGTGGCAGTGTGTTCAGTGTATCTATATCAATCAGAACGGCCTGTGGTTGATAAAAGGCACCAATCATATTTTTACCGCGTGGGTGATTAATGCCTGTTTTTCCGCCCACGCTAGAATCCACTTGAGAAAGCAAGGTGGTCGGCATTTGAATAAAAGGCACGCCTCTTAGGTAGGTTGCCGCTGCATAACCAGTTAAATCACCGATTACGCCACCACCCAGTGCAATCAATGTGGTGCTACGCTCGCAGCGAGCCTCAAGTAATGCATCGTATATCAAGTTTAGCGTTTCACTATTTTTATAGGCCTCTCCATCAGGCAATATAATTTCAACAACCCTTATACCGGCCTCCTTTAGTGGCTGAGACACTTGCTTTAAATATAACGGTGCAACAGTTGTATTTGTCACAATAGCCACTTGTTTTTGCTTTAAGTGTTTTTGCAGAAGCAATGATTCATTCAACAACCCTGACCCAATATATATTGGGTAAGCTCTTGCGCCTAACTCAACGTTTAGTGTTTGTTTCATAACGCTAGGTACGATTTCTTTATTTGATTAATAAGTGTTGCAGCTGGCTGATGGCCTGTATCGACAACATCATTTGCTACCTGCATATAGATTGGATGACGTTCGTTATACAACTGTTCAAGCTTGTCTCGTATATTAACATTTTGTAGCAATGGTCTCTGTTTGTCGTAACGCATTCTTTTCCATAAATCTTTGACTGTCGCCCTGAGGTATATCACGTAACTATTACGCTTTAAGGCTTCTTGGTTTTCAACTGAGAGCACCACGCCACCGCCAGTGGCAAGTACGATATTATCAAGTCGTGTAAGCTCATTGATGACAGCTGCTTCACGCTTACGAAAACCAGCCTCACCTTCCAAATCGAAAATAACAGCAATCTTCACTCCTGTACGTCTCTCAATTTCATGGTCTGCATCATAAAATGTTTTGCCTAGTTGCTTCGCTAGCTGCCTGCCTATAGTCGTTTTGCCAGCACCCATCAAGCCTATAAAAATTATATTGTTTGTGTTTGACACAATAAAAATGCCTATCAATTTAATGATAGGCATTTTAAGGCAAAGTCAACTTTCTGTCAGGTTTAGCGCAAACCTAAGCTCTCATCCATAATTCTTGGTGTAATAAAAATGAGTAATTCAGTCTTATCATCTTGCCTACTGCGCGTCTTAAAGGCATTACCAATAATGGGAAGATCTCCAAAAAACGGCACCTTGCTCACTTGATTTCTTTCTTCTTGCTCATATATGCCGCCCAGTACTGCCGTTTCACCATTTGCCACAAGGACTTGAGTCACTACATTTTGCGTGTCAATTGAAGGCACCCCAGCAAATATCACGCCCACTTTTTCTTTTCTTACATCCAAATCCATAATAATTTTATCATCAGGTGTAATTTGTGGTGTCACTTCCAAACTCAACACAGCTTCTTTAAATGATACGGTTGCCGCACCACTACTAGAGGCTTCTAAGTATGGGATTTCTGTACCCTGCGCAATTTTCGCTTTTTGTCCATTGGCAGTCGTTACTCTTGGGCTTGATACGACCTTACCTCTATTGTCAGTCTCAAGTGCAGTTAATTCCAAATTTAACAGTAAGCCTGCAGGCAACCTAAATAGACTAAAAGCGATGCTACCTAAATTAGGACCACTTACCGGGAAGTTTGAAGCCAACCCTCCAGAACCTGCTGCCGTTGTAACAGTAGCTCCATCAGCACTGCTTCTAGTAACTGCGCTAGTGTTATCCAAACTTCCGCCAATAGCAAGCGTGTTGCTTCCTGGGGTCGTAAACGATTCGATACCGAACCTAGCGCCTAAGCTTTTGCCAAACTTTTCATCAGCGATCACTAGGCGTGATTCAATCATCACTTGACGTACTGGTATATCAGTTTGGTTAATAATACTCTGTATTTCGGCCAGTTTTTTTGCAGTATCCTGTATGAACAATGTATTTGTTCTAGGATCCATTACAGCACTACCTCTTTTTGACAATATGCTTTTATTTTCGGAGTCGCCACCGCTAGCTGTATTCGTTCCAGTTAAAATATTTTTAAAGTCCTCAGCTTTTTGATATTTAAGCCTAAACACTTCAGTGATAAGCGGCTCTAAATCTTCAATAGCGCGGCTAGCTTCTAGTGCCGCCTTATCTTTTGCAGCAACCTCTTCGGTTGGTGCTACTGTTATAACATTTCCCACCTTACGCATGGTAAGGCCCTTATTCTGCATGATGATATCTAATGCTTGATCCCAAGGCACATCTTTCAACCGTAAGGTCAGGTTGCCTGTCACTGTGTCGCTAGCAACGATATTAAGACCAGTAAAATCTGCAATGACCTGTAGTACTGAGCGCACTTCAATATCTTGGAAGTTTAATGACAGCTTTTCTCCAGCGTACCCAGGTTTAGAGCCTTTAACCAATTTGTTTGGATCTTCTATCACCTGACGCACATCAATAATGAACTTCTTGTCTGTTTGATAGGCAGACTGCTCCCAATTGCCTTTAGGCTCTATCACCATTCGGCTATTTTTTCCGCGTTTCATTGTATCAACGTACAACACTGGCGTATTAAAGTTGATGACATTTAATCGTCTTTGCAACTCTGCAGGCACGTTAGTATCTGCAAAATCTACTATAATTTTTTTACCTTTTTGCTTAATGTTAATGCCTGTAGCAGTATCAGCTAAATCAACGATAATACGGCCTTCACCATTTTCACCCCTAGTGAAATCCACATTGGTTATTGCATGTATTTCGGTTCCTGGTTTAGATTCAGAAAAACTCGTTTCTGCTTGAACACTTGCTTCATTAACACCACCACTCTGCAAGGTAATGATGACATCATTGCCTTGCAACTTAGTGTCATAACTAACAGATTTAGATAAATTCAACACCATTCTGGTGCGATCTTTTGCCTGTGCCAAGGTAACGCTTTTCAATACACCCTGACCACTTCTAATGTTATTCTTATTAAGGCCATTCCCCGTTTGAGGAAAATCTAGTGCTATTCTTGCTGGACTCTTTAAAGTAAAGCCGGCTGGCGGATTCACTAAAGGCTCAGTTGTTTTAATACGTATACTTACTCGACCACCTGATAATGGTGAAAAATCGATACTTTCAATTTTGTTATTAAAAGTACTGTCAGCTGCAACTGTGAAACCTATCAGACTAAAATTCAATAGTATGATAATCCCAATCCATTTTGCCATTATTCTAATCATGTCTATTCCTATACCTTTTATTCTTGCAAATTAATACTGGCTTCGCGTTCGACCCAGTCACCAGTAACATCATCTTGGATTACTTCTTTAATAGCTATCGCATTGTCATTAATGGCAGTAATTAAACCAAAATTAGGTCCTAAATAATTACCCACTCTAACTTGCTGTAGCGTTTCTTCAGGCGTTTTTATTAACGCATATTTCAATCTCTTTTTACTTAAGCTACCAACATAAAACAAACTTTCTAGCGGGAATGACTCAAGCGCCTCCCTTGGTCTGTTGGTGTTAGGCTGCAATGACCCAGACCCTGCTGAGGCTTTTCTGGCCATAAACGGATCTGTTAAAACACCATCTACGTTATATTGCAACGGAATGTAGGCCAAAACCTCTGGCAGAGGTTCAACAGTCTTCGCCATATTATCGGCTGCATTTGCCATAAACTGGTCTAAATCATCACCATCTTCACCACCACATGCCATGAGTAAGCACGAAAAAAAAGCGACCGCTAATAGATTAAAATTACTTCTATTTAATCTCATTATTTACGTCCTTTTTTCGTTTTATCAGCTTTTTTGCTAGCAATCTCTGAGGAATCTAAATATCGATAGGTTTTTGCGACCACCTCTAGCACAAGAGCACCGCCGCCACCCTTAATATCCTTAGTCTTAGGTGTTAACTTGATATCATTCAAAGTCACAATTCGTGACAATTTTGACACGTCAGTCGCAAACGCACCGACATCATGGTAATTACCTATAATTTTAATTTGTATTGGCATTTCAGCATAAAAATCTGCAACAATCTCTTGGCCTGGTTTAAATAATTCAAATTCTAAACCGCGACCTAACCCTGATTGGTTAATATCCGTTAACAAGCCATCCATTTCAGATCTATCTGGCAGCTGTTTCAGCAAAGCACCAAATGTCTTCTCAATATCGACCATCTGTTGCCTATAGGCCTCTATTTTCACTGCTTGGCTTTTTTTGGATAAGAATGTCTGCCGGAGCTCACCTTCCTTAGCTTGCGCTTGCTCATAGGCATCAAATTCCGGGCTCCATAACAGAAAGTAACCTGCTGCCACCAATATCAAAGCAAGAACACCTAACAGAACCAACTTTACCGATACAGGCAAGCTACCAGCATTTTTAAAATCTATATTATTAAAATCATCTAAATTCATGATCACACACCTGCGGGCTTATTCTGTGCTGGCACATCTTCGGCTGTTTGCACTTTAAGATTAACATTCAAAATAAAATCATTACGTTTAACACCATTGAGCGTAGATGTTTTGATTTCAATTAACACTGGAGACTCTAACCAATTAGACACCTCTAAATTTCTAACCAAAGTAGCAACACGTGCATTAGTATCGGCTACACCTTCTAATGTAATAAGATTACCAGCCTGCTTAACGCCTTTTAAATACAAGCCTTCTGGCAATTGCCTCGAAAGCTCATCCAACACGACGACGGCTTGGCTACGGTTGGTTTGTAAGTTTTCTACAATCTGCTTTCTCTCCAGCACATTGTTAATCTGATCTTTTAACTCGCTAATATCCGAAATTTCTGTATCGAGCTGTGCAATTGCTTGCTCTAAGCGAGCGTTTCGGTCCAGTTGTGCCTGCTTTTTCGAACCCATATATGTCCAACCTGCAAACACTATTGCTGAAGCCAACACAGCCGTGAACAGCGCCATAAGACCAAATTGCCGCTGCCTTTCAGCACGCTTAATCTGACGGTGAGGTAGTAAATTAATACGCATCATCTTAATCTACCCCTCGCATTGCAAGCCCACATGCAACCATTAAAGCAGGCGCATCTATTGCTACCTGCTGCTGCTTCACCTTCGAGCCTAGAGACATGGAGTGAAAGGGGTTCGCTACGATTGTGTTAACTTGCGTTCTATCTTGAACCGCAACATCAATTGCAGGAATGGCGGCACCGCCGCCAGCCAAAGCGATATGATCAACACGATTATATTGTGTTGAGCTTGTAAAAAACTGTAGCGCTCTAGCTACCTCAGTAGATAACGACTGTATAAACGGTTGTAACACCTCTGCTTCATAACTATCTGGCAGCCCACCTTTACGTTTCGCCACCTCAGCCTCTTCAGACGACAAACCAAAGCGGCGTTGAATCTCTTGCGTCAATTGTGCGCTACCAAAAGCTTGCTCACGTACATACACCGACTTGTTATCATGCATCACATTGATATGCATCATCGCAGCACCCATGTCAACAATCATAACCGTTTGATCTTTACCAGAGTTTGGTAGCTGTGTCGCCACCAAACTGTATGCAGCTTCTGTAGCATAAGTATCTACATCCATCACGCTTACCTTTAACCCGGCATCTTCTGCCGCAGCTACTCGGTCTTCGATTTTTTCTTTACGTGCCGCAGCAATCAAAACATCAACCTCATCTGGGTTGTTAGGGGCAACCCCTATCTCTTGAAAATCGATATTAACCTCTTCTAAGGGGAATGGAATATATTGATTTGCTTCAGCTTCCACTTGCACTTCCATGTCTTCTTCACGCATATCCGCTGGAAGTAGCACCTTCTTAGTAATAACGGCAGATGATGGCAATGCTAAAGCTACACGCTTCTCTTTAGACCCCAACAGCTTCCATGCGAGTTTAACCGCATCAGAGACTTGCTCTAGCCCAACGATATTTCCGTCAACAATAGCTTCTTTAGCTATTGCCGCCACCGAATATCCGTTTAAATGATAAGCACCATTAGAACTGCCTGATAGCTCAACCATTTTCACAGCCGATGTACTTATATCAACGCCAATCAAAGGCGGAGTACTCTCACTAAAAAAATCGAACTTCAAATTAAAATTTTCTTTCTATATTCGTTAGTTACGCTTAATTGCGATAATTTACATTAAAATCGTAGCAACAACCTTTGACACTGTAAAGCAATTTCTTACAATAAATAGCTTACCTATTGTAATTTAATGAGATTGTGTTGTTTACGCGACATTTTAAGGCGGTTGCAGCGATGCTTTTTGAAATATCACCCTAATGTTTTGGTTAATCTGTATATCCTTATATACTGTTACATTAATTGACTTAAATTGAAGTACTAAGGCTATGATCCCTAAAAAATGGTGGCACTTTCTAATTTTATTTATGCTGGTAGGTGGCCTGGTAATATCAGCACTTGGCGCATTAGCAATCACGCTAATTTACCCAACCCTACCCTCGCTAGAAACACTGACTCACTATCGCCCCAAGCAACCGCTAAGGGTGTATTCTGCTGACCAATATTTAATTGGCGAATTTGGTGAAGAACGTCGTGCGTTTATTAAAATTGATGATGTGCCTCAAAAACTAAAAGATGCTGTTTTAGCAATAGAAGACAGGCGCTTTTACCAGCATAGCGGGATAGACACCAAAGGCGTGTTGCGTGCAATTAAAAACAATGTGACTGGCAGAAGTCATGAAGGCGCGAGCACCATCACCATGCAAGTGGCTAAGAATTTTTTCACTGGGCCGAATAGAAAACGTGATATTTATATCAAAATAAAAGAAGCCTTATTAGCAATAAAAATTGAGAAAACGCTATCTAAGAATCAAATTCTTGAGCTGTATCTCAATCAAATTTACCTAGGTCAGCGTTCATACGGTTTTTCAGCTGCCTCTCAGGTGTATTTTGGCAAGCCCCTTTCCGAGCTGACCCTAGCTGAATCTGCTTTATTAGCTGGGCTTCCCAAGGCGCCCTCTGGCTACAACCCTTTTTACCGTCCTAAAAAAGCAATTGCCAGACAACAAGAAGTGCTACGTGATATGCGTCGCTATGGCTTCATAGAAAAAGACCAATTTAATGAAGCGAAAGAGCAGAAGCTTGTCTTTAGATCGGTAAAAAAGAAGCGTGCATTGCGTGCAGATTATGTTGCCGAACTAGCACGTCAGCTATTGTATAAGCGCTATGGTGATGATATATACAATAGTGGTTTAAAGGTTTACACCACGATTACCAAGACAAAACAAGAAGCTGCAAATAACGCAGTGGTAACAGGCATACTGGCATACCAAAAACGCCAAGGTTACAAAAAAGCTGAGAAATGGATTGATTTATCCCAACTTGATTCGAGCAATTTAGAACAAGATATGCAAACAGCGCTCGATGCAATAGCTGAACATAACGGACTTATCCCTGCCATTGTAACCAAAACATCTCCCAAATCAGTATCAATATTTACTAAAGGTGGAGAAAACCTAACGATTGCTGGCCCAGGTTTTGCCGTATTAAAAAGAAATCTAGCGCTTAAGGATGCAAAAAAGCATAAGGTCAAAATAGGTTCAGTAGTCCGTATTGTAAAAATCAAAGATCAGTGGCATGTTGTGCAGCTACCTGAAATTGAATCAGCACTGGTCGCAATAAACCCTAAAAATGGAGCGATCAATGCTTTAATAGGTGGTTTTGATTTTGGCAAAAATAAATTCAACCATGTTACACAAGCTTACCGCCAGCCAGGCTCTAGCTTCAAACCTTTCGTTTACTCTGCCGCATTAGAAAAAGGCTTTACGCCAGCCAGCATTATAGAAGATGAACCAATTAATATGTCAGCTAGAGAGGTCGGTGGCAGGAAGGAATGGAATCCCAAAAATTTTAACAATCGGTATGACGGTCCTATTAGAATGCGAGTTGCATTAAAGAAATCTAAGAACGTCGTTTCTATTCGCCTTTTGGATAGTATTGGTACGCGCTACGCACAAGACTACGTCACAAAGTTTGGCTTCTCTCGTAAACGAAATCCAGCATACTTAACCATGGCATTAGGGGCCGGCTCAGTTACACCGCTAGAATTGGCTAATGGCTATGCTGTTTTTGCCAATGGTGGCTACCGTATAAAACCACACATTATTAGCAAAGTAACCGATAGCAATGGCAAAACAATTGAAGAGAAAAGTTACCCTGTCGCAGGAAAGGCTGCGACTAGAGTCATCGATGATCGTAACGCATTTTTAATGTCATCCATGTTGCGTGATGTCGTACAAAGCGGTACAGCAACTAGAGCTAAAGCGCTAGGGAGACGAGACGTCGCTGGAAAAACAGGGACGACTAACGACACTTTAGATGCCTGGTTTGCGGGCTACAGCCCTCACGAAGTTGCCATTGTCTGGGTGGGCTACGACCAGCCACGCTCACTAGGAAAACGTGAAACTGGCGGACGGGCTGCATTGCCTATTTGGGTGAAATATATGGCAACAGCACTAAAAGGCAAGCCTGATGTTCGCCCCAAAATACCTAAAGGGATTATGTCTTTAAGAATAGATCCAGTTACCGGTACGCGAGCAGATGAAGAGGATTACTTATACGAAGAAGAAGACAGCATTTTTGAATACTTCTACCATGAGAATCCTCCACCAGTGTTAGAGCTTGATTTTCCTGCATTGTCTGACGTATTTGAGTCTGCATTCCCTCCAGATAATTTACCCAATAGCCCACTACAACCTTCTCCACCATTGCCTGGCGAGCCAGATGAACCTTGGGTTGAGTCAGAAAGAAATGGCTCTGAAGTCATGCAACCTATCAATAATCCCGAACAAACAATAGATGATGAAATAACAGGCACAAGTGATAGTGCGGCCACTTCTCCACGCCCAATAAAGGTCGAAGAAACAGTCAAACCTAGGCCGCCAAAAACAATGAAGCCGAGAAGAGGGGCAAGCAGCACAGATAGGGCTAGAAACATCTTAAACCCTTCTGGATATTAGGCTTCTTCAATTGTAGAGTTTGTTATATGGCACGTGAAAATCAAGATCAACGGAGGCAACTAATTGCCCAAC
>JAZGEZ010000107.1:0-4184 GCA_036479055.1 Methylophilaceae bacterium
CCGCTTACGTTGATTCGCGCCGCCTTCTTTAAGCACCTCATCTAACAGCTCTTTGGCACCTTCTTTATCTTCCATATCAATATAAGCCGCAACTAATTCCAACTTAGTTTCTACTTCTTCTGATTCTATCTCAGTAGGAATATCAAGCGTTTCAGTTTCAATAGATGTCTCTTCTGATTCAATATCTGCTTCTGTTTCAGCTATAACCGCATCGACAGACTCCGTAACAGAGAGGTCTTCATTCACATCTAGTGAGATATCAGAAATATCTAAAACATTTGCTTCATTACTTTTGGTTTCTGCTCCATCAAATGAAATAGTATCTTCAGCTGGCACATCAACTTCAAGATCCAAACCCTCAGATGGCGCTGTATCTGTAGCCATTTCAATAGTAGAGCTCTCATCTACTGCTGGAAAATCTAAAGATAAATCACTCAATATTTCGGTATCTGGCATGGTAGTTGAATCTACGGCAATAGCGCTTGGGAGGTTTGTAGCCTCATCTTCCATTGCCGGCAAATCTATATTTGGCATCGTGCTTGCAAAATTTGCGCTGTCATTCGACTCTGTTTCTACTTTTTTTGAATCACTAGAAGCGCCCATGTCGAACTCTAATGCCCCATCGTCAGTCTCTAGGACTTGGTCAATATTTGGAATATCTAACGCTTCTTCATTAACGTTAAAACTATCCTCACCTTTGCTAGTTTGAGTATCTACATCAAATGGCATTCCATTTTCATTTGCCAGCGGTTGATTATCCACTTGCGCGTCTTCATTTAAGGAGAAATCCAAATCAGCTTCCGCCGCTAAAGGGGAGTCAGAGAAATCAGATGCATCTAGTTTTTGATCTGTATTATCAACGTCATCAGTTGCATCATCACTTACGCCCACGCCTCCCTTAGCTTGATAGAGTGGGTTGTTAGGTTCTAGCTTAATACCAATTTCTGCGACTTTAGCCCAAGTTGGGTCATCAGCCCCCAACGTTGTATACAACTCGCCAGAAACCGTCTCAAAAGCAGACATATTTTTACTTGCCGCATACATTTCAAGTAATTTTAAATGCAGCTCATAACGTTTAGGCTCTTTCGTAATAGCATCTTTTAAAATTTCTTCCGCTTGTGCATCACGCCCGTATGCCATATAAACTTCAGCTTCGGCGATAGGGTCTACGTCATTTGTATCAATCATGCCCCCACTGGTGCTCTGAGAGAAGTCAGTTAAAAATGAAGTGTCTCCTGTATCTACACTTGTTCCAGATGTGTTGCCAAATACTGTATTCGCTTTCAAACCACCTGATGTCATAATGCCTTGCTCAAAATCAGCAAGATTCTTTCTCCGTTTATTCCGTAGGTAAAACCATGCCGCTGACAACAATGCAATCAAACCTGCACCAGCCGCTAACAGGGTTGTGTTCAAACCACCTAGTACACCGGACAGACTATCCAACACGTTAGCGATAAAGCTTGGTTGTTTAACAGACACTTCTATCGGCTTCGGTTTTGCTATAGGTTTTGCTGGCTCCTCAGGTACAACAGTAGACACTGCCTCAACTTCAGCTGGTGTACCCACATCCGCTTCCGCGACTTTAGCTTCTTCTGCTTCTGCAGCAACCACTTCGACTGTTTCAGGCGCGGTTTCTTGTGCTGGCAGTTGTTGTGTGTCGGACAAGGCATTATTTTTAAGGGTCAACAACTTTTGCATATCTTCTATTTGCTTTTCTAATGCCGTTGTTCTTTCTTGCGCTTCTTGCAAACCCTTTTCACGCGCACTCACTTCCTCTTCTAAAGCGGTTATCTTCGCCTGCATATCAGCTTCATTCGCTTTTGCGGCGGCTGATGAAAGCTTTACGACATCTTTTGGCCCTGTGCTATCTGGTATTGATGTATCTTCTGCTGAAGATTTTATTTTTCCGCTAGCTGTTTGATTGTCAACTTCGCTGACCTCGGGCGCGCTTGCTGCAACAATACCAGCTAGCTTGTTACGGTATTTATTCCAATTCGCCGTTTGTACTTTAACTTCCTTAACAGCCTCTTTCCTACTCATTGCATTTAAAGCCGCTTCACTAGGTGGTTGCAATATTTTCCCCACCCTAAGTCTGTTCATGTTTTTACCAACAAATGCTTCTGGGTTGGCTTCATACAAACCCACTAGCATCTGATCTAAACTGACCCCTTTAGGTTTCATGCGGAGTGCAATCTTCGATAGCGTATCACCCCTTCTGGTTAAATAATCATCCTCTAGCGCCTTTTTATCTGCCTTAGCAGGCCGAGAAGTGCCGGTCTGAACTGTGTTTTTTATTGGACGATTGCTTTTAATCGGTGCGATTGCATTTACAGGCGCTTTGTTAGCCGTTTTGATTGCGGGCGTCTGTATTTCATTGGTACTTACTTCGCCTGTATAACCAGGAGGATCTAATAAAACGGTATATTCCCTTAGAATGCGGCCAGTTCCCCACTCGAGCTCAACCAGCATATCCAAAAACGGCTCCGTGATGGGCTGGTTAGAATACAGTTTAAGAAGCTTTTTTCCGCCAGTTGCTTTAGCTACCCGGATACTAATATCATTATGCGAAGACGGGCGTTCCAACCCTTTTGCTGCATAGGCTGCCTGCGGTGCAATTCTAGCTTTAAGTGATGCCATTTCAGAAGACGTTACTGAAAGCAGCTGAATATCTGCCTTTAATGGTTCACCGATACCAGAAGCCACATTTAACTGACCGAGGCCGGCTGCAAATAGTGCCATTGGCAATGCCATTAACGCCAAACATAGACCGACTGATATTTTCTTTATTTTTGAGAGATGCACTATTTCACCTTAAAATTCTTGAGCTGATATTTTACTACATTATTCCAATAAGGAAATTAACATCAATTAGTTAGAGTTGCAAGCTCATAACACACATTATGTTAATTGCGTATGTAATTGTTTAATGAAAAGTGTGTCTTTTTAGCCACTAAAATAATTTTACCGATTAACAAGAATCCGCAACATGCGCCTTATGGGCTCTGCTGCGCCCCATAATAGCTGATCACCAACAGTAAAGGCTGAGAGGTATTCGCCGCCCATCGCCAGCTTCCTAACACGGCCAACAGGTGTTGCGAGCGTGCCCGTTACCGCTGCAGGTGTTAATTCGCGCAAACTAACTTCACGCTCATCAGCAATCAGGGATGACCATTCATTGGCCTCATTGAGCATTTGGTTCACCTCGTTAAGCGGTACATCCTTTTTAAGCTTTATTGTTAGTGCTTGACTATGACAGCGCATTGCACCAACACGTACACATAAACCATCAATAACGACAGGATTTGTTTCACGACCTAAAATCTTATTGGTCTCCACCCCACCTTTCCATTCCTCTTTGCTTTGCCCGTTACCTAAATCTTTATCGATCCACGGTAGCAAGCTCCCTGCTAAAGGCATTCCAAAGTGATCAGAAGGAAAACCTTCAGAACGAATGGTGTCGGCTACTGTTTTGTCGATATCCAAAATTGCCGAAGCTGGGTCTGTCAACAAATTGCTTACCGAATGGTTAATGACACCCATTTGCGCAACCAGTTCCCGCATACTCTGCGCACCCGCACCCGAAGCGGCTTGATAAGTCATTGCTGTTACCCAGCCGACCAAGTCTAATTTAAATAGACCGTTTAAAGCCATGAGCATCAGCGAGACAGTGCAGTTGCCGCCTATCCAGTTTTTGTTTCCTGCTTGCAGGGCGTCTTCAATCACATGCATATTGACAGGGTCAAGCACAATCACTGCCTCTTTTTCCATACGCAGTGTAGATGCGGCATCCACCCAATGACCCTTCCAGCCATCTGCTCTTAATCTTGGGAACACATCGGATGTATAGTCGCCACCTTGACAAGATAAAATCACATCCATTGCCTTAAGCTCGGCGATATTTTTAGCATCAACTAATGCTGGCGAGTCCTTGCCTACATTCGGTGCAGGGGCACCAGCTTGTGAGGTTGTGAAAAACTGCGGCTCAATATCAGCAAAATCTTTTTCTTGCATCATGCGCTGCATCAACACAGAGCCCACCATGCCACGCCAACCAACAAATCCAACCCTCAACATACCATTTCCAATTCTTAACTAGATTAATGCAAAATTTATTTGCTAGATTCTTGAACGGCCTCACCGGCTTTTTCTATATCTTTACCTACACCGTCTATTGTGTTGCA
>JAZGEZ010000108.1:0-24286 GCA_036479055.1 Methylophilaceae bacterium
AATTGCGGTGTTTTCACGTATCCTGTTCTGTTTATTATTTTGAATTTATTGTTGAGTATTAAAGATGTTAAATTTCCATAAAGCTGACTTGGTTGATGCCGAGCCAGTTGCCCAATTGATTAACGAGTCGTACCGTGGTGAAACTAGCCGCAAAGGCTGGACGACAGAAGCCGATATTTTAGATGGCCTACGTACGACAACGGCAGATGTCGCAAAGGTGATCAATCGTTCAGATGCTTTTATGCTCATTGGCGTACTGAATGATAAGATTGTGGCTGCTATCTGTTGCGAGCTGCAAGTCATTGCTTTTAAGCACACAGTACATTTCGGTATGATCGCTGTTCAGTCAAGCTTGCAAAATAAGGGCTATGGCAAAGATTTAATTACAGCAGCAGAAACCATGACTAAGCGAGAATGGCGTGTTGCAGGTTTTCATATGACTGTGATTTCGTTACGTGGTGAGCTGATAGAGTTTTATGAGCGTTTAGGCTATATGCGCACAGGTGAGCTGAAGGATTTCCCTGAGAGATCAGACTTATGGCAACCAAAAGTGGAAGGCCTTACGCTAGAATATTTAGCTAAGTTAGCTTAAAGTAGGGCTAATCTTTCTTGCCAGCAACTTTATCCCAGTCAAAAAAGGGACCAGGATCCGTTTTTCGTCCAGGGGCAATATCTGAATGGCCGACAATGTGCTGAATAGGGTAAGCTTCTTTTAATGATTTTATGAGCGCATTAAGCGTTTTATATTGTGCTGCTTCAAATATTTCAAAGTCACAACCCTCAAGCTCAATGCCGACAGAAAAGTCATTGCAACTTTCTCTGTTTTGCCATTGAGATACCCCTGCATGCCATGCACGTTTAGCACAAGGAACAAATTGAATAAGCTCGCCATCTCTTCGAATTAAAAAATGTGATGATACTTGAGCGGTGTAAATTTCAGCGTAGTAAGGGTGTTCGTCAGGGTTAAGCTTGTTTGTGAAAAGCTCAATAATGCCATTGCCACCATATATTTTAGGTGGAAGGCTGATGTTGTGAATGACGATCATGTCTATGTCACAATGGTCTGGTCTGTCATCGCAGTTAGGAGAGGCGACTTGTCTCCCACAAGAAATGCTGCCTTGCTGACTAAAAGAGAAAGGTTGATGATTAAGCTTTTCTATCGTGTCTATTTTAGGTGGTTTCAAAATAAAAGCCTTAGCTCAAATTAAATAAGCTTTAATTTTCATCTTTTAATGTCTCATCATCCGATTCTAGATTGTCGTCTTTAGATAAACCAAGCTTTGTCAGGCGGTATCTGAGTGTTCTAAAGCTAACGCCGAGTAGTTTGGCCGCTGCAGTTTTATTGTGATTGGTTTTTTCTAATGCCTTGAGAATTTCGCGTTTTTCTATATCTTCAAGATAATCCGATAGGCTGGTATCGGAATCTTTGCTGGGGTCAAACTGGGTGGCAGCATCCGTATTGACACTATTAGCTTCTTGATCCATTAATAAATCATCTGAGGCAATATTTTTTCCATCACATAAAGCAAGTGCACGCTCAAGCATGTTTTCCAGCTCTCGCACATTGCCTTTAAATGGTAAGGATGCAATCAGCTTTTTCGCATCAGCATCTATTTCTGGAATCGCCATGGATTGTGAATTGCAGAGTTTTTCTAAAAGCTTTTGTGTTAACTCTGGAATGTCTTCTGGGTGATCTCGTAAAGCAGGCATTTTAAGTTGAATGACATTCAGACGATAATACAAATCTTGTCTGAATAGACCCTCAGCCATCATTTCAGTTAGGTTTTTATGCGTAGCACTAATGATGCGCACATCGACAGTTTCTTCCATAGTGCCACCCACGGCACGCACTTTTTTTTCTTGAATAGCACGTAATAATTTCACTTGCATCGGTAACGGCAGGTCGGCAACTTCATCTAGAAATAGCGTTCCGCCGTTGGCGGCTTGAAATAAACCAGCAGTGTCTTGCGCAGCCCCTGTAAAAGCACCTTTTTTATAACCAAAGAATTCACTTTCCATCAATGTTTCTGGAATGGCGCCACAATTGACGGCGACAAAAGATTTATCTCTACGAGAGCTATTTTTATGAATAAGTCTGGCTGCCAGCTCTTTACCGCTACCTGATTCTCCACTGATGTAAACGGGTGCCTGGCTTCGCGCTAGTTTTTCTATCATTGTGCGCACCTGGTTAATTACTGCGGAGTCGCCGATTAAATCAGCGGTGTTCTTTGTATCGTCAGCATCTGAGCTAGATAACTTCAATGCAGACTCTACCAGTGGACGCAATTGTTTTAAGGAGATAGGCTTGGTTAGATAATCAAATGCCCCCGCCTTAAGGGCAGAAACTGCATTGTCTGCACTGCCATAAGCGGTAATGACTGCGACCGGTAAGCCTGTATATTGACTAGAAATATGTTCAACCAGTTCTAAACCCAGTCCATCAGGCAGGCGCATATCGGTGAGACATAAATCATAGCTTTGAGAAGCAAGCATATGTTTTGCGTCGCTAAGGTTGCCTGCGCTATCTGCATAAATATCCATTCTCTCTAGTGTTAATACCACTAATTCGCGAATGTCTGTTTCATCATCAACAACTAAGCATTTAAATTGATCTGACATAACTAAATTGTTGCCTTTTTAATTAGCATGGTAAATTTTGTTCCATCTTTAGCTGCAACGTATTGTAAGTTGGCACCATTGGCCTCTGCAAGTTCTTTGCCTATGTAAAGCCCTAAGCCAGTACCTGTTTTCTCAGTGGTGAAGAATGGCTCAAACAATTGCGTACTTATGTTTTCTGGGATAGCCTCACCATCATTAGTGACTTCAATGTTAACAATATCTGCGTTATTGCTTAAATGGATGTCTAGTTTCAGGCTGCCTTCAGTTTGCAAACTATGCCGCCAACCATTTTTACATAGGTTCCATAAGATCTGGTTTAAATGTCTACGATCAAACAATACTGAAGTATTGGTATTCTCCAGCTTTAAATTAAAACTACTACTAGAGATATTTTCTACCGCGCAAAATTGATTGTAAAAGTCCGTGATAAAACTTTCTAAAGGAATAATCTCCTGATTGGTACGATCGCGCCGGTTAAGTTCAAGCACGTCTTTGATGATTTGATCTAATCGCTGCACATTGTCACTTATTATTTGTAACATGCGTTTATTGCTAGAGGAAATGTCCTCCTCTTCTTGCATTAGTTGGTTGGCATGTCCAATGGCACTCAGAGGGTTGCGGATTTCATGTGCAATATTGGCAGTTAAGCGACCTAATGCCGCCAACTTAACTTGGTGGGATTGTGTCTGCATTTGTGACCAATCCTCAATAAAAATAACAGCACCTTGGCCATGATCTTCAGAAATCGGTAAGAAACTGACACGTAATTCACGGGATAGTATATTTAGTCTTGCGGTATTTTGATTCGTCCCCCCAGTTGCATTTTGCTCTTCACTAGACCATTTTAGAAATAGGTTAGTAATTTCAGGCGAGATTTCATTCAGGCTTTTTTCTAGCCATTGGCTACTTTGCAAATTTAAAAAAGCTTCTGCCTGTATATTGTGATGTTTAATGACAAGGTCATTGTCAACGACTAAAACACCATCTTTCATCTTGTGTGCAATGAGTGCATTGACTTGGGCAAGGTTTTGCAAATCGAGCCCACGTTGGGAAGCTAATAGTTCGCTTTGCTCCATTCTTTTGGCTAGGCTATATGCAAGCCAAGCAATAGCAAAGCATGCAACACTAAGCATCGCCGCCGTCGTGTAATTACCTGGAGATGTGGTTTTAAAAACCGAGCTAAAGAACTGCCCAAGTAGAATACCAATGGTTGCAATTGCTGCATAGAACAGTGCAAAACGACCATCACTAATTAAGCTGGCTGCTGCAATGGTAATAACGAGTAAAAGTCCGATTCCGCTATGGCTTGAGCCCTCAGTATGCATCAAAAGCAGGATGAAAATAACGTCCAAAATAATTTGAAATGGCAAGGTAACTTCAAGGCTGGGTTTTTCAAACCAGGTAAAGACCGCGCAAATTAAACTGAATAGCAAATAAGCAACAGCGATGATAGAAAAAAGATCACTGATACCATATAAAGCAGGATGCGCAGTATTTTTAATAACACCGTGGCTGAGTAGCAACGTAAGGGCGATTAAGACTCGATAACCATTGTATAGTTTAAAGCTGTTCCAGCGCGCTTTTAGAAGGTTGTTATCTCGAGGGTGAGTTACTGCTGTAGATTCTATGTCCATATTATTTTTTTTTGCTATGACAGTTAGGGTTGCTGCAACAAACTAAATTATCTATTAGTTGTGTTTCACTTTCTGGAATATGTAAACCACATTGACTACAGCGCACGACCTTTTCTGTTTGCCCAGTGCCTTTTTTTGTTTTGGAGGCGTTATTCGTTAACAAGCGTTTTACAACGATGTAAAGTATCCAAATTAAGATAATAAGTAATAGAATGCGTGCCATATACTAAGTGTGTTCGATTTTGATTTAAGGTCATTGTAACTAAAAGCTAAAGATTAAGTATAAAACATACTTGCCACGGCTAGAAGAAATTATGCTGTTATACTCCTAGTTGGAGATGTTGAAATAATAAGTTGATGGCAAGTTCACAAGAATTATCAGATTTTTTAAGTAACGTAGAGAGACGTGCATTTAAACAAACGGTGTATGCCGTGCGAGATGAGCACGTCGCATTGGATATTGTGCAAGATTCGATGCTGAAACTTTCAGAAAAATACCCACATAAGCCAGTGACCGAATATCCGATGTTGTTTCAGCGGATTTTGCAAAATACGATGCGTGATTTTTGGCGACGACAAAAAGTGCGCAATATTTGGACGTCTTTACTCTCATCATTCGGTGCAAATAACGAAGACGGCGAAAATAGAGATCCGCTAGATACAATGGATGTCGGCGACGAGTCTCAGAACCCAGAAAACCAGTTGGAAGGCAGCCAAACTATGCGTCTGATTGAAAAAGCGCTAGGAATGCTACCAGCGCGTCAACGAGAAGCCTTTGTATTGCGTTATTGGGAAGAGATGAGTGTTGCAGAAACGGCTGAGTCTATGGGCTGTTCGCAAGGTAGTGTGAAAACACACTGTTCGCGCGCACTACATACAATGTCATCACTGTTAGAGCGACAAGGTTTAGGCAGCAAAAAGATTAAAAAGTTAAGGGTAGAGTCATGACTGTAGACAATACAAATCACGAAAATGATGCGGAATTAGAAGAGCAAGCTAAACACTGGGCAGGCTTGCTGGATAGTCATGCACAACGTTTGAGTATGCGCACCTTGAAAAAACTGGAAGACAGTAGAACTCAAGCGGTCAATGTGCACCAAAAGCATCGCGGCGGCAATCTTAATGCAGATGGCACGCTTAGTCATTGGGCTGCATGGTTAAGCCATTATCGGACTGTTTTCGCAGGTTTGGTATTGTTGGCTATTATTATTAGCTTCTTGGTGTTGCAAAATATGAATAGCCATGAAACTAGCGATGCGTTTTTATTGGCTGCAGATTTGCCGCCAGAAGCATTTGTTGATAGAGGATTTGAGCCCTCGCTGAATAAGCATGTCAGTATATAATTCTAACTAAACGTACTATTATAAAAATAAAAAATATTTCAAATATCGGGGACATAACATAGCAATGAAAAAGTTTTGGTTGATATTCGGCATGCTGCTTGCATTGCATAGTCAAGCGCAACAGCTAGTAATGGCAGACACTGGCACTAACGAGACTTCTGCAGGAGATGCTGTTTCGGTGCAAAAGTGGGCTGAGTTGACCGATCAACAGCGCCAAGTACTAGCGCCTTTAGCAAAAGAGTGGGATACACTAAGGACTTGGCAACGTGAAAAAATGCTCGATATTGCTAAAGACTACCCTAAAATGGGCGCAAAAAAGCAGCAGCGAGTGCAAAAGCGTCTTAATAGTTGGAGTCGTATGACGCCTTATGAACGCGAGAATGCTCGGAAACGTTTCCAAAAGTTTCATAACTTAAGTCCAGAAAAGCAGCAAGCATTACGTGAAAAGTGGGCTGAACATCAGAAATTACCAGAACATGAACGAGAGAAATTGCGTCAGGAATCTTCTGAGATTTATTACGACCCAGAGTTAGATTAAATGTTAAGTCGTTTGATTGGTATACGCCCACTATTAAATATAGTGGGTTTTTTTTGATGGATTTACTTTGTATGTCCTGCTATTTTGGTGTAAATGGTAGACTTTTAACGTCTGGGTCTCAACCTTATGATTCAAAATGCTAACTTAGTGAAACGCCTTGCTGCAGGTGTTTATGAGCTACTGTCATTAATAGCAGTATGGCTATTGTGTACCTTTTTCTTTGTGATGCTGGTGGGCAATGTAGATACGGAGTTTAAACGCTTCTTATTGCAAGTGGTCTTGTGGGTAATCACGGGGGCTTATTTTGTTACGTGCTGGGTTAAAACAGGGCAAACGCTTGCTACGCAGGCTTGGCAGTTGAAGCTGGTGACAGTTGAAGCCAACTTACTCGGTACTCAACAGGCTTTGCTTAGGTATGCACTAGTATCGGTTTCATTTTTGGCATTCGGCGCTGGTTTTTTATGGGCATTTTTTGATAAAAACCACTTGTTCTTACATGACCGATTGTTAAAAACACGCCTAATAATAAATGTTGAGACTTAACGTCGTTCAATAATAAAGATCATGCTGAGGCCGGCCAATAGGAATATGATGGTTGGTGTAATTGCGCTCATAAAGGGTGGCCAGTCGTTCAATACGCCAAGATGAATAAAGACGCGATTCATAATCTGATAAACAACACCAAGCAAAATACCTAAAAATATTTTAGAGCTAGTGCCCGAAGAACGTTGCTGTAAAAAACCAAAAGGCAAGGCTAATATCACCATGACGATACAGGCGAGAGGGTATATCATTTTTGACCAAAGTGCGACATCGTAACGAGTGGTTTTTTGTTTGTTGCTAGCTAAGTGGTTGATGAAAGAATACAGGTTCCAAGCTGACATTTTTTCTGGTGCAACTAACAGCACATTGAGTAGCTCAGGGCGAATAGCAGATTCCCAGTTTGCTTTGTCAAAAAAGTCTGTTTGTATTGTATTTTGATCCAAGTTGTCTGCGTAGTTAAATTTTGTCTGCGTGACGTCATTGAGCTGCCAACGATCATTTGAATAGGTTGCTTTTTTTGCATTGCTTATCGTTCGCAGTTTGAAATCGCTGTCAAATTCATAGATATTAATGTTTAGCAGTGTTGCATCAGGTAAAACATTCTCGATATTGATAAAGCTTTTATAATCTTTTACCCATAAGCCAGATTTAAAATCTTGTGCGACAACGGCGTCTGTGGCTTTAATGCGCATACGCTGTGCCGTTTTCTCACTGATTGGTGTAATGAGCTCACCAACTAAAAAAGTAATGATCGTAAATAATAGGCCGACCTTAATAAGTGAAAATCCAATATCGATGATGGAAAGGCCGCTAACACGCATCACGACTAACTCTGAATTTTTGCTTAAAGAGCCTAGGCTAACCATCATGCCAATAAGTACCGCTACTGGCACCACTTCATACACATGGCCAGGAATGCTGAGGAATACGAAGAGTAGCATATTGTTGATGTTGTAACTGCCTCGGCCAAGGCTATCTAGCTCCTGGATAAGGTCAAAGAATGAAAACATAGAAAGCAAACCCAGCATGATCATTAAGATGTTAAGGGTGCTTTCTTGCCAAAAATAGCGGTTAAGAATGCGCATAGCGTTAATTTATTTTTTTCTTTTTACGTATCTTTTGCGGCAGTAACTTGCTCACCGTGGCGGGAAAAACTGGGAGTAAATAATTGCGTCGATAGAACAAATAAATGGCTAACAGGGTGAATAGTATATGTACTGGCCATAAGCCTATGAGTGCATTAATTTTTCCTTGTGTAATCCATGCCTCAAAAATACTTAGGACGTTGTTGTAGATAATAAAAATAAAAATCGCAAACATGAGGTTTAGCGAGCGCCCAGCACGGGGGTCAACAAAACTCATAGGAATAGCCAATAATACCAATATTATCGCAGAGACAGGGATAGCCAAGCGCCATTGAAGCTCTGCTTTATCGCTAAGACTTTCACTAGAGATTAACTTATCTGTAGGGAGTGTCTCGGCAGTAATAGGTTTACGTGTCACTTCTTTTGTTTCTAAGCGGATGGCATAACTTTCAAACTCTGTTGTAGACATTTCCGCGGTATTCGGTTTGCCTTGGTAACGGCGGCCTTTCTCAAGGAGGATAAAACTGTCGTCATTTTCTGCTTTAAACCGACCGCCACGACTCGCAACGATAATCCCTATTTTTTGATGTTGTGTTGATTGAATGAAAATATTTTTGACAACATTGCCAAGTTGGTCAAAGCTTTCTACAAAGTAAACACGCTCTCCATTGTTGGATTCTTTAAAGACGCCTGGGCTGATTGAAGATGAGTCATCTCGAGATTTAAGTTGTATACGATAATCCTCTATTTTTTGTGTGGCCCATGGCATGACGAAAAAACTAAGCAATGCGATAATAATGATGACTGGCGTTGCGAAGGCAATAATGGGGCGGATCCATTTAGTAATGCCTAAGCCTGCGGTAAACCAAATGACCATTTCAGAGTCCCGATGCCAGCGAGAGAGTGTCAATAATACGGTTAAGAAAATGGTTAATGACATAATCATTGGTAGGAATTTAATCAAACTAAACCCTAGCATCGTGGTGATGGCATCATTGGGAATCCAACCTTTAGCCGCGCCGCCAACTAAATGTCCCGCACGTTGTGCAACGACAATGCCGATTAAAATTAAGAACAATGCAGCAGCTGTTACGATTAGCTCATGTGATAAAGATTTTTTAAAAGTTTTCAATTTTTATAATACGCTTTGATTTCAAGACAAAACACTGGATAATTAACTCAAATCTTAGTTAAACAAGTATCAAGGTACAACATATGGAATTTAGCATAAAAAACGGTAATGTTGAAAAACAACGTAGCGATTGTTTGGTTGTAGGGGTGTTTGAAGGAAGAAAATTGTCTGCAACAGCACAGTTGTTAGATGAAGTTTCTATGCAATCAATTAGCGCCGTTATTAAGGCAGGGGACATGGAGGGTAAGCTGGCTTCTACTTTGTTAATGCATCACCTACCCAGTGTGACGGCTACAAGGGTGCTATTAGTTGGCCTGGGGAAGCAGAATGAATTTGGTGCTAAGCAGTATTTAAAGGCGATTCGTGCAGCAGTGAAGGCCATACCGAAAGCGGCGAAGGATGCGGGACTGTATTTAACAGAATTAGCAACATCAGGTATGACGATACAGGAAAAAACTGCACAAATTGCAGAGGTTTTTTTAGATGCTAGCTATCAAGTGAATGCATTAAAATCGACAAAGCCTGAAGCCACGAGGCTTAAAAAAGTGGCGGTTTATGTAGACGAAACAGAGGTTCTAGAATCGCAGGTTGCCTTGAAGCAGGGTTTAGCCATTGCAGAGGGCGTGAAGTTAACGAAAGATTTAGGTAATTTGCCTGGTAACGTTTGTACACCGACTTATTTAGGCAAGCAAGCAAAACAGTTAGCGAAAAACTATGGTTTCAAAGCTGAGGTATTGGATAGGACGCAAATTGAAAAGCTTGGGATGGGTTCATTTTTAGGCGTTGCACAAGGTAGTGAAGAGCCTATGCGTTTAATCGTGTTGCAGCATAAAAAAGGTAAAAAGAACCAGAAGCCAGTGGTGTTAGTCGGTAAAGGGATTACCTTTGATACTGGAGGCATTTCGCTCAAGTCGGGAGCCGAAATGGATGAAATGAAATATGACATGTGCGGAGCAGCAAGCGTCTTAGGAACTTTTAAAGCATTAGGCGAATTAAATCTGCCAATGAATGTAGTCGGCATTATTCCTACTTGTGACAATATGCCAAGCGGCAAAGCACTTAAGCCTGGCGATATTGTCACAAGCATGTCGGGCCAAACAATTGAGGTGTTAAATACGGATGCCGAAGGACGGTTGGTGTTATGTGATGCATTGACTTATGCGGAGCGTTTTGAGCCAAGCACAGTAATAGACATTGCGACGTTAACAGGTGCATGTGTGATTGCGCTAGGTCATCATGCGACAGCTGTTTATAGCAACCAAGATGTATTAGCAAATGAGCTGCTAGAAGCAGGAACAACAGCATATGACCGTGCATGGCATATGCCAATGTGGGACGAATATCAGCCGCAATTGGATAGTAATTTTGCGGATATGGCGAATATCGGTGGACGAGCAGGTGGTAGTATTACAGCAGCATGTTTCTTGTCCAGATTTACTAAAAAATATGACTGGGCACATTTAGATATTGCAGGTACAGCTTGGAAGTCAGGTAAAGAAAAGGGTGGCACCGGTAGGCCTGTTCCATTGTTGACGACTTTTTTAATTAACCGTTTAGCGAGTAGTTAATTAAGTTAAGTAATCAACAATGACACGCGTACATTTTTATTCTAATTTAATGGATAGGCATGAAGCAATTTCTGCATTAGTAGGTAAGGCGCTCGCTAAAAAGCATTCAGTCACTATTATGGTGGAAAATGAGCAAGCTGCTAGGGGTTACAGTAATTCCCTATGGCAACGCAATCAAAACAGCTTTTTTCCTAATGTCTTAGCATTAAATGCTTTAGTAAAAGAAACACCTGTCATACTAGATTGGGAAGAAAGGCGGTTGTGCCAAGATGATATTTTGATTAACCTATCACAAAAGCAATTAACCGTATTTAGTCGCTTTCAACAACTCATAGAGTTGGTAGGTGCTGATGAGCAAGAAAAGACAATGGCCAGACTGCGTTATAAGTTTTATCGCGACAGAGGTTATGAGGTTAAGCATTTTGACCAAGAAAGTTTAATTCATTAAGGTTGTTTTTAGATAATTAATTAGGTAGAGAAGATTTTGGCAGAAAATAAAATACCAGTACTTACCGAGGTTTATAAGCCTAAAAAGGAAGCAGAAACTAGCAAGTCAGCAGGGGTGCCTTTGCAGGTGACACCTGAATTGATTGCGAAAGTGACGGCTCAAGTTAGGACAGAATTAGAAGCTGAAGTTGCTGGGCCTATATTGGACGAACTTCGTGCAGAAATTAAGGTGTTGCGTGAGGAGATTGCTAAATCAACACAAGACAGACTTGATGAAAACACCTCGGATGATTCTGTAGATTTGGCTTCCGAATTGGCGCAAAAAGTAACCTCACAAGTTAAACCTAGATTAGAAGCAGAGATAACAGATTTTGCTTTGGATGAGCTAAGATCTGAAATCAAGAAGGCGCGAGAGGAAGTAATCTCAACCACAAAAGATTTTGTGGATAAAGCCAAAGCAGACCTCAAAACCGAAATGCCAATGATGTATCAGCACAGTATTGATTTGGCACAAGTAGATCTAACTGAAAAATTTGCAACGCTACAATCTGAGGCAAGTGCTAAAGTTGATGCGTCTCTTGCTTCTGTTTCAGAGGCTACTACGCAAATAACAACACTTCAAACGCAGTTGATTGGTCAGCATCAGTCTGAACTGGACGAGTCGTTTAATGCTTTACATAAGACGGTGAGCGAGAGTACACAAAGCGCATTGCGAGATGAGTTGGGTAAAATTCAGGATAAAGCAGTACAAGATCACCAAACGCAACTGAATGAAGCGTTAGATGGTTTTTTGCAAATCAAAGGAGAGCATGCAGAAAAAACGTTGATGCAACAAATACAAGCTCACCAAGAAAAAATCCGTGCTAACTATCAGGAGCAGTTAACAGAGCAAATGACAGATGCATTGCAATCGATTAAAGAACGCGTAGAAGAGAGTACGGAAGAGCAGATTGGTATTATGCATAGCCAAGTTGGTATTATTCAACAAGAAACATTTGCTAAACTACGCGAAGACTTTAGTGCGGAAAAAGCGGCTGCATTAAGTGAGGCGGCGAGTGAGATTAAAGTTGCATTTTTAGATCAAATGACTGCAGAAAGTCAGGAGATTAGTGATCAGTTTTTAGCGAAGGTAAATGGAGATTTGCCTGCAGTACAAGAAATATTACAAGAAAATATTCAATCGATACTCGCTAATGCAATTCCTGATTTAGAAAGCCGTTTAAGTGACCAGCTAACCGCAGAGTTGCAACAACTTTTACTTAAAGTTAAGTTTGTATTGCCTGAATGATTAACCAGTTAGCTGGTTGTAAGCCTCAGCAGACAGAAAGTGTTTGGTGTCATCTGAGTCTACTGGTTTAAATTTAAAAATCCATGCTTCGTATGGGTTGTCATTAATAGCTTCAGGCATGTTGGCTAGGTTCTGATTAGCCTCTGTTACAACAGCGTCCATTGGGGCGTGTAAATCTGAACCGGTTTTTACCGATTCAACAATACCACATGGTTGGCCTTTGGTAAGCTTGTTACCTACTTTTGGCAACTCTACATATACAATATCGCCTAGTAAATCTTGCGCATAATCTGTGATGCCCGCTACCCAGTTTCCATCTTCTGTTTCATGTGTCCATAGGTGCTCAGCGGTGTAATGTAAGTGGGAAGGTGATTTCATTTTTCAACCAATAATGCCAATGTAATAGATAGTATGCTTATTTTCTCATAATGTTTACTGATACGCAGTGTATAAAATGATACAAAAGATAAAAATCCTAATAAAGTGTTTATAAACACTCAATAACCTATTGACTTTTATGTATATTTTACATAATATAAAATCAAATAATCTTCACCCTAAAAGGTTCTTTGTGAAATTTTTCCGCAAAAATTACATGCTGTTTTTGATTGCCATATCGCTAGTGGTTATGCCAGTAGGCTATGTCAGCGCGAAAACAGCATCACAAAAAAACACATATACCAATAGTAAAAACCATAGCGTTAAAAAGCATAAACGAAAAAAAGTAAGTTACAAAAGAGCGAGAGCAAAAGCACGTAAAGCTAGGCTTCAGCTTCGTCGGTTGGCGTTAGCAAAACAAAAAGCAATTGATTTAGGTGAGCATTATGATGGCAGTGTAGCGCCACAGCTTGCGTCTAGTATTGCCCTAGTTGTTAATCAAAATACTGGGGAAGTGAAGTATGCAAAGAATGCTAATATTTCCAGCCCTATTGCTTCGATTACAAAATTGATGACTGCAATGGTCGTACTAGATGCGCAGCAGCCGCTAGACGAAATCATTTTTATCGCTGATGAAGATGTCGATACAATAAAAGGAACACGTTCACGCTTGCCTGTACGGTCCAGCCTCCATCGATCTGATATGCTGCAACTTGCATTAATGTCTTCTGAGAACCGTGCTGCATTTGCGTTGGCAAGTAATTATCCTGGCGGCCGCAGCGCCTTTGTTAAGGCAATGAATGCCAAAGCTTTATCGTTAGGACTCATGAATACGCATTTTGCTGAGCCAACAGGGTTGATGTACCAGAATATATCAACAGCAGAAGATTTGTATAGTTTAGTCGCTGCTGCCTATCAGTATCCAGAGATTCGAGCGGCAACGACGACGACATCATATGAAGTCTATATTGATGGAAATGAAGGCCCTTCTAAATTTAGAAATACTAATAGTCTAGTACGTGCAGGGGAGATGGATATTGGGTTGTCTAAAACGGGTTATATTACTGAAGCAGGGCGATGTTTGGTCATGCAGACTGTCATGGCTGGAGAGCCTGTTATTGTGGTGTTGTTAGATGCGGCAGGGACTAATAAACGGACAGGTGATGTAAATCGCGTACGTAAATGGATTGAATACGATCATGTGGCTGAGGAGACTGTCGTTGCAAAAAAAGACGCTACTTTGCAGCCCAAATTAGTGATGAGTGACAGCATATACGAGAATTAGCCTATACCGATTAGAAATAAAAAAGCGAGGCATGCCTCGCTTTTTTATTTCTTTGCTTTACTTGAGGGTGTCTTTTTAACTGGTGTCTTTTTAACCGTTGTTTTCTTAGCGGCGGTTTTTTTAGACGTACTTTTTCGTGCCTTTTTCTTTTTAGCTGGTGTGCCCTTCGCTTCTTTCTCTGCTAGCAAAATGACCGCTTCATCGAAAGTTAGCTCTTCAGGGGTGATGCTTTTTGGTAGCGTGGCACGTATTTTCTTGTGCTGCACATACGGGCCATAACGACCAGCATAAACTTCTACACGGCCTTCGCCTGATGGGTGCTCACCTAAATCAGCAATTGGTGCAGGGCCTTTATTGGCTTGTGCGATTAGGATGACAGCAGCAGCCTGGTCAATGGTAAATACATTCTCTGTTTTTGGAATGGACTTAAATTTACCATCATGATTCACGTAAGGCCCAAAACGACCAATATTAGCGACAATTTTTTTGCCAGTCTCTGGGTGCTGACCTAAGTCACGTGGCAATGACAGTAGCATGTTCGCCACTTCAAGATTAACGTCTGCGATAGGAATGTCTTTAGGAATGCTGACACGTTTTGGTTTTTTCTTTTCGCCTTCAACAACAGCCCCTAATTGAATATAAGGACCATAAGGGCCATTCATTAGAAAAATTTCTTTTGTTGTCGCTTCATCTACACCAATGAGCACAGGGTCTGACCCAACCTCTGCTGCCCCGTTAGCATTGCGTTTATAATCGCAACTAGGCTCGTCGTTATAACCAGTGCAACCGATAAATGTGCCATAACGGCTGAGTTGTTTCTGCAATTGTTTGCCACACTTCGGGCATTCTTCATCGATGAGCTCATTGCCTGGGCGGTCTACATCGGCTTTGCTGATGACTTGATTGTTAAAGCCTTGCCAGAATTCCTCCATGAGTGGCACCCATTCGCGTGTGCCTTCGGCAACTTCATCTAGCGCGGTCTCTAGGTTGGCGGTAAAACTATAGTCCACATATTTAGTAAAATGCTCTGTTAGAAACTTGTTTACGACACGGCCTACATCTGTTGGCGTAAAACGTTTTTTGTCCAGCAAGACGTATTCACGATCCTGTAGCGTACTAATAATGCTGGCATAGGTAGAAGGGCGACCAATACCATATTCCTCTAATGTTTTGACCAAGCTGGCTTCGCCATATCTCGGTGGTGGTTCGGTAAAGTGTTGCTCACCATAAATCTTATCGATGTCTAACGTTTCACCTGTTTCTAGTCGAGGCAGCTTGGCTTCAGCATCATCATCCACGGTGCTGTCGGTGCCCTCTTTGTAGACGCCAATAAAACCAGGGAAAACTAATGTTTGCCCGCTCGCTCTGAATAAATTGGCCTCAGACCCCACGCTTAAATCAACACTCACTGCATCGAAAATTGCTGGTGTCATTTGGCACGCAAGTGTGCGTTTCCATATCATTTCATAGAGCTTAAATTGCTCATCATTTAAATATTGTCGCATTTTTGCTGGTGCACGTGTGATATCTGTTGGGCGCACAGCTTCATGCGCTTCTTGCGCATTTTTGGCTTTTGTTCGGTAGGTATTAGGTGTCTTAGGCACATAGTCCGCATCGTAATTTTTTTTCACATAATCGCGAATTTGCATCACTGCTTCTTGTGCCAAGCTGACGGAGTCAGTACGCATATAGGTGATTAATCCCACCGTGCCGCTACCTACATCTACTCCCTCGTACAGCTGTTGTGCAACCCGCATGGCGCGATTGGTGGTAAAACCAAGTTTACGGACAGCTTCTTGTTGCAATGTGGAGGTTGTGAAAGGTGCAGCAGGGCTTCGTTTACGTTGTTTTTTCTCGACGCGTGAAACCGTTGTTTTGCCTGCACTCGCTAATAATAATTTGCCAACAATATCTGATTGCTGGTCATTATTAATAACAGTAAATTGTCCAACTTTTTCACCGTTTAATTTGATGAGTTTTGCGCTAAAGCCATGTTTTTGTTTAAGTGCATCTAAATGGACGCTCCAATATTCTTGGCTATCAAATGCCTCAATTTCTAATTCACGTTCAACAATTAAACGTAAAGCGGGGCTTTGTACGCGACCAGCAGATAGACCTCTGCGAATCTTTTTCCAAAGTAGCGGAGATAAGTTGAAGCCCACCAAGTAATCTAATGCACGTCTAGCTTGTTGCGCATTGACCAAGTTCATTGCAATATCACGAGGGTTATCGATCGCGTGCTTAACGGCTGTTTGTGTAATTTCGTTAAACTCTACACGTTTAAGCAACTTATTTTTAAGTAGCTTTTTCTCAACTAATAATTCAGCAATATGCCAAGAAATGGCTTCACCCTCTCTATCCGGGTCGGTTGCGAGATAGATACTGTCTGCTGCTTTGACTGCTTTAGCAATGGCGGTGACATGTTTGCTGTTGCGCTCAATAATGGCATACTTCATTGCAAACTTATTTTCAGTGTCTACTGCACCATTCTTTGGAATCAAATCACGCACGTGGCCATAAGATGCCAACACTTCAAACTCTTTTCCAAGATATTTTTTGAGTGTTTTGGCTTTGGAAGGGGATTCAACAATGAGTAGTTTAGACATGTAGGTAAATTGCAAGCAAAGGCTGTGTTGTTAGAAATTGCTATAGATAATAGCAAGCAAAAGTGAAATTGCACAACACAACAATCAAGAAAGCGTAAAAATATTGTTAATTACGGGTAAATTCAATACGCTTTCCACTTTCACTGGCAATACTGAGCGCTGCGCCTTCGTTGGCAATGTCACCAAAAAGTGGATCTTCATCATTGGAATCTGCCTGACTCAATCCTTTAAAGTCATATAAATCAGTGTCAGCTAAGTGCGAAGGCTCAACATTGGCAATTGCACGGAAGATATTGTTAATGCGTCCCGGCTGCTCACGCTCCCATGTTTGTAACAGGGCTTTTATTTTTTGTCTTTGCAAATTGTCTTGGCTGCCACATAAGTCACAAGGAATAATTGGAAAGTCCATTTGTCGCGCATAACTTGCGATATCTTTCTCACTACAATAGGCCAATGGGCGAATGACAATGTTTTGCTTGTCGTTAGTGGCAAGCTTTGGTGGCATCGCTTTCATTTTTGCGCCAAAGAACATATTTAAGAATAAAGTTTCGACAATGTCATCTCTGTGATGACCTAATGCGATTTTATTAGCCCCGAGCTTTTTTGCGGTGGTATAAATAATGCCACGGCGTAAGCGCGAGCAAAGAGAGCAAGTCGTTTTACCTTCAGGAATTTTGTCTTTGACAACAGCGTAAGTATCTGCTTCCACAATACGGTAATCAACCGCTAACCTTTCAAAGTAGGCCGGCAGAATATCTACAGGGAAGCCAGGTTGTTTTTGATCTAAGTTCATTGCAATGATCTTGAAGTTGATTGGTGCACGTTCTTGCAAGGCAAGCAAAATCATTAACATGGCATGGCTATCTTTACCCCCGCTCATACAGGTTAAGATTGTGTCACCATCTTCTATCATGTTGTAATCGCCAATGGCTTTGCCGACCGAGCTGATTAAACTATTACGGAGACGAATGAAGTTGTTAGAAGGCTTGTTAGGTAGATGTTTAATCATAAACTTAAAGAACGTCCACCGTCGACAGCGAGTATGTGACCAGTAATAAATGGAGCATCTGCAGCAAGAAATTTAACCGCTTTTGCAACATCAGTAGGGTCACCGACACGTTTAAGTAACGTTTGAGAAATGACGCGTTGACGGTACAGTTCGTCAAATTGCGGGTTACTTTCTGGCCAAAGTACAGAGCCTGGTGCAACGGCATTAACACGCACCTCTGGGCTCAGCTCTAGTGCCAATGATTTAGTTAGCGTCACTAAGCCCGCTTTGGCAATACTGTAAATGATATAGCCTTGTTTAGGTCGCTCTATATGCATATCGGTAATATTGATGATGCAACCATTATTCTTTTTTAATTCTGGCGCAGCAGCTTGCGCTAGAAACATAGGTGCTTTTAAGTTGCTACCCATTAAGTCATGCCAGTTTTCCTCATTAATGTTGCCGATTTCTGTTGGCTTATAGATAGAGGCGTTGTTAATTAAAATATCGAGCTTGCCAAAATGATTTTTGACTTCGTTTACTAAGCTGGAAATAACAGCTGTATTCAGTAAGTCGCCTTGGATGATGGCGGTGCTGTCGGGCCGTTGTAAGTTTAATTCTGCTTGCAATGATTTTGCTTCTTGCTTGGAGGTGTTGTAATGAATCATCAAGTTTGCACCATGCGCGTGTAGCTCTCTACATATGGCCGCACCAACGCGTTTTGCTCCTCCGGTGATTAATACAACTTTATTCTGTAGATTTATGGTCAATTGGATACTCGTTTCAGTTTGAAAATATTATAATGGCTTATGCCTGCTTTACCTATCCCATCAGTCCAATCACAATTACATAGTCAGCAATTAACTGACTTAGTTCAAGAAGAGATTGCGAAGGCTGGTGGATGGCTAAATTTTTCTGATTTTATGCAGCTGGTTTTATATGCTCCTAGTTTAGGTTATTACAGTGGTGGTTTGCAAAAGTTTGGTGATGTTGAAAGCGGTGGAGGAGACTTCGTGACTGCGCCGGAAATTACGCCATTATTTTCGCAAGCGCTTGCGCAACAAGTGCACCAAGTGCTAAAGCTTACACGAGGTGATGTATTGGAGCTAGGTGCTGGCACAGGTCAACTGGCGATTGATTTGCTGCTTGCTTTGGCAGAGTTAGACCAGATACCACCACAATATTACATCTTAGAAGTAAGTAGTCACTTGCGCTCTGTTCAATACGAGAACTTGAAAAGTAAGCTCTCTTCTGAATTATTTGGAAAAGTTATTTGGTTGGATGCGTTGCCAAAAAGTTTTGTCGGTTTTATGTTTGGTAATGAAGTGCTAGATGCTATTCCTGTGCATTTAGTGGTCAAGAAGAATGATGCGCTCTATGAGCGCGGTGTTACTTTTGATCACACGCTGCAATGGCAAGACCAGTCGTTGCAGACTGCAGAAATAAATAATTTTGTTGAAAAGTTACAATTACCTAATGATTATTTAACGGAGGTTTGTCCTGCTGGGATTGCACTCATTAATAGCTTAGCCAATGCGCTACAAAGGGGCGCTATTGTGATGTTGGATTATGGATTCCCTGCGAACGAGTACTACCATCCACAACGTAATCAGGGCACATTGATGTGTCACTACCAACATTATGCCCATAGTGACCCTTTGATTAACCTCGGTTTGCAAGATATTACCGCCCACGTGAATTTTACTGCCATCGCAGAGGCTGGTTTGCGGCAAGGTTTAGACTTGCATGGCTATTGTAACCAAGCACAATTTCTGATGAGTTGTGGCTTGTTGGATTTATTAGCAAAAGAGTCTCCTGACAACCTCGAGAGATACATACCCATGACAGCAGCGGTACAAAAATTATTATCACCGGCCGAAATGGGAGAGTTGTTTAAAGTGATTGGCTTCACTAAAGGCCTAGAAGAAGATTCAGCGTTGGCGCTACTCGGCTTTGTTAAAGGCGATAAGTCGCACACTCTTTAGTATAATCTTGGTTATGACAGAATCTATCGATACTTTAGAAAAGACACAAGAAAAGACACACCGCCCAATACGCAGTTTTGTTTTGCGACAAGGCCGGTTAACCAAAGGCCAAGAACGTGCATTAGAAACTGGCTGGCCAACATTTGGGATTGAATATAGCAAAAAGCGATTAAATCTAAATCAAGTATTTGGACGTGATCAATCTAAAAAGATATTGGAGATTGGTTTTGGTATGGGTGATGCCACTGCCAAAATTGCGCAAACATTGCCAGCTTGTGATTTCTTAACTGTGGAGGTGCATACACCTGGTATTGGCGGCTTGCTAAAGTTGATGCAAGAAGGTGGTATTGAAAATATCCGTATCATTCAGCACGATGCGGTGGAAGTACTGCAAAATATGTTGACTGATCAAAGTCTAGATGGCGTTCATATCTTTTTCCCCGACCCTTGGCATAAAAAACGCCACAATAAGCGGCGGTTAATCCAAGCAGAGTTTGTGAAGCTGTTATGTAGTAAGCTAAAAGTAGGTGCTTACATTCACGTCGCAACGGATTGGCAAGCGTATGCTGAATGGGTGTTGGAAGTGTTGAGTGCTGAGGAACTGTTAAAAAATACAGTACAAGAGTATGCTGAGAAGCCTGCTTATAGACCTTTAACTAAGTTTGAGAGCCGTGGCATCAAGTTGGGACATGGTGTTTGGGATTTAGTCTTTAACCGTATCTGAGTGGTCAGGAAGTAGCCAATTGCCAATCATTTTTTCTGTTTCCTTAACGCCTAGTTTTTTCGAGCTAGAGAATAATTGAGCAGTAACACTTTCACCCCAAGTTTGATTAAGTTCCTTGCTGACTTTTAACAACGTCTGTTTCGCTACATTGCGCGATAGTTTGTCGGATTTTGTTAGTAGTACATGTACCGGCTTTCCGCCATGACAAAACCAATCTAACATTTGTTTATCTAACGGCGTAAGAGGGTGGCGACTATCCATCACTAATACTAGGCCGACCAAACTTTCACGTTCTGTTAAATAGCTAGACAACACACCTTTCCAGTGTTTTCTCAAGTGTTCTGGCACTTTTGCATAACCGTATCCAGGTAAGTCGACTAAAAATTTATCATTACCTTTATCTGGATTTAAACTGAAAAAATTGATCAGTTGTGTGCGGCCAGGTTGCTTACTGACATAAGCTAAACGATTGTGATTTGCTAATGTGTTTAGCGCGCTAGATTTTCCTGCGTTAGAACGGCCAGCAAAAGCGATTTCTACCCCATTAGGTGGAGGTAAATCGCTCAACGCATGGGCAGAAATATAAAAGGTGGCATTCTGAAATAATGACATTGTGTGACCTAAGCTTAAAATTGGCGCATAACGACTAAAGGCGCAAATGCTATCACGAACCAGTTAACTTTGATAAGATATCGAAAAAATTTGAATAACTTCGGAGCAGGTATGCGTATTAATCGCTTTATTGTATTAATCTCTAGTTTAGTGGCTACATCAGCAATTGCCGATGATAAAAAATATGAGGTTGATGTCAGTGCTGTAGAACAAACGGCAAAAACCGTCTGTGCAGCATGTCATGGTGCGGATGGTAATAGTGCTATTACGCTAAATCCAAAGTTGGCAGGTCAGCAAATAGATTATCTATATAAGCAGTTAAGAAATTTTAAAGATGGATCGCGTGCTAATGCTGTGATGGGCAGTATGGTTGCTAACCTGACATCAGAAGATATGCGTGCCTTGGCAACATACTATGCCGCGCAGGCGTCTAAGTTAGCCAAAGCAAAAACGAATGGCGCAGGCTCGTTAGGTGAGAAAATTTACCGTGGTGGGATTGCCGCGACAAAAACACCCGCTTGTGCTGCATGCCATGGTGCAAATGGTGAGGGGATTCCGAAACATTTCCCCAGGTTGTCAGCGCAGCATGCGGATTACACCTTGCAGCAATTGAAAATATTCCGTACAGGTGGGAGGGCAAACGCGCCTATGATGCAAGCAATAGCCGCCAAAATGACGGAGGCAGAAATGCAAGCGGTAGCTGATTACATCCAAGGGTTGAGATAGTAACAATCTAAAATTGGCTCTGTCAGTTGGGCGTTCTAACGTTCTAAGTTGAATCTAAATCTTGATTATGCAGCGTTGCTATTAAGTGCCAGCCTAAAGCATACTGCTTGATTCTTATTGTTAGCAAGGCTTAGCTCGTAGCCTGCTTGCTTTGCGTCATAAGCCGCATGGTATAGGCCAACGCCCATCCCATTTTGTGAAGAGATATGTTTTTTAAATAAATGCTTGGCAATGCCACTATCAACAGGGTCGCCAGTGTCAATCACATCAATACAAAAACCACTTTCGTTATTGTCATAAATAGTGACGCTAATGTGTGTCCCTGATTGATATTTCGCTTTTTCTGATGCGTTGCTAATTAAATTGTCGATGACACTATCCAAGACTTCGGCATTAATATCGAGTGCAGGTAAAGATTCTGCATTGAATTGAATGTCACTTAGTTGGTGGCGCATTTGTAATGCAGACCACCATGCTGAAATTTTATCTAAACGTTTTTTCTCTTCGCCTGGTGCCTTTAGTTTGTCTAAAGTAGCGGCAATACGCTGATTTAACAGGGGTAATTGTCGACGAATTAAATCTAGTAAAGCCTCGCTATCTTTGTTTTTTGTTTGTTCTGCTGCGGTGACTAACGTGCCGACAGATTGTAAAATATTCTTAATGTCGTGTGTCAGGCGTGATCCGCTTTCATAAAAAGCTTGCATGTATGCATTTTGTCGTAGCGTTTCTTCACGGCGTTTAGCTTCATAGAATTCACCCATTATTTGGGTCAGTAGCCTTACGTGAACATATAGTGCAGGTGATATTTTCCAGCGTGAATGCAAGGTCATATTTAAATCTTTAAAATTAAAGCCAGTGGCATGTTCAGAAGTCTTGCCGATCTCGCCCGCCGTGTTGTCAGCCAGCCAAGAAACACCGGTGACCCATGGCAACATGCTCATTTCTTGCATAGCGCCTTTTAAGAAAGATTCAGGATTTAATTCAATTTCACCTAGATTCGATATATTTCTGACCCATTTTTCGAATGGCATTCCCACGCTGGAGAGGTAGCGAGACATGAGCAATTCAACACCAGAAAAGCGCGCGCTTGGCTTCCATAAGAAACTAAGTGCAATTAAAGATAAAGCAATGGCAAAGATGGTGATAAACATTACCTCGATATAATTGACTTGGTTTTGGCTACCAATTGCATAACTCGCCAGAATCATAATGATGGCAATGAGTGTAATAATTAACGTGTAGAAAAAATCTAGAATAGGTAGTTGGCTAGTCTTGACTGCCTGGGTACTTAGAAACAGTATTGCTATAGGCAATATTGGCATTAAATAGGTAATGGTAAATGTGGCGGCTTCTAAGTCGGCAGAAGCCCCCAGTAGCTTAGGCACAACCCAAAGTAAGAGCATCGCTAAAAGATAGCTGGCTGCCAGGATGTGGATGACGCGGTTGGGCTTGGCCTCTTCTGCAAAAATACGCCCACCTAGCAACCCTAGCAAAATGGCGAGCCAAAGTGCCGTAACCCACCAGTTAACAAAGGTAAAGGTGAGCCAAGCAAAAGCAAAAAACACAACGGCGCTAGGGATGGATAGCTTTTCTGAGCTACGCCATATTGGCTGCCACATTAAAAATAAGCCATAGTGACACAAGAAAATAGCATGCGATAAGTTTTTATCGGCTTCATCCCATAACAAGAAGGTATGCAAGCTTAATAGCATGAGCGCCAATATACGGTGCGCATTGGACGCTAAAAATTGATTGATGTTTTTGTGGCTAAACATGGCCGGAATGTTCTGAACTAATGTCGGAATTTAGACATAACTGTTGAATTTTCATCATTTTTTACTTGTTTAAGCTGATAAAAGAGGGGCTAACCTTCAATATTGGTGATGTTCGTAACATTGGTACAAAACTTGCGTGTTTCATTGTAAATTTAAGATGCTCATTCCTAGTGGGCGAACCACTAAAATATGAACGGGTTAAGGATACCACATGAATAAACAAACAGGTTTTACGCTTATTGAGCTCGCCATTGTGCTGGTGATTATTGGCTTGCTACTGGGTGGCGTGCTGAGAGGGCAGGAGTTAATCAACAGCGCTAAAGTGAAGAATATGGCACGTGATTTCCAAAATATCCAAGTATATATATATGGCTATCAGGATAAATTTAAGGCACTACCAGGGGATGACTCGGCTGTCGCTACACATGTGACTGGCGGAACGGTTGGTACAACAGGTACATTGGGCAATGGTGTTATTCAGGGTGGATGGAACACAACTACCAATGGTGATGAATCATGCGTATTTTGGCAGCATGTCCGTTTGGCTGGGTTGGCGCCAGGCTCAACGGTTGTAGATTGCTCTGCTGGTAATACTTATCAGCCTCGTAATGCAGATGGAGGTTTGGTTGGCATTCAAAGTGTTAATGGTTTCGGTGACATTGCAAACATGACTGGTGCTTATGTTGTTTGTTCTGATGCTATTTTAGGTAAATTTGCCAAGCAGTTAGATATTACGCTTGATGATGGTGTGGGTGACACAGGATCAGTTAGAAGTCAGGTAGTAGGAGGGGCGGCTAACGCAGGCGTTGCTGCACCGAATGACTCTACACCGCATATGGTTTGTATGGCATTCTGAACTTAACACCAGTGAATATAATGGAGCCCGCCTAAGTGCGGGCTTTTTTGTTTTTTATCCCCTGAATTCGGTATTGTTAGTTTTGCATTTTAATTTAGACTTCATTTCAATTAGACTTGATTTGAATTAGAATACTCAACAAATTTAAATGCAA
>JAZGEZ010000109.1:0-7988 GCA_036479055.1 Methylophilaceae bacterium
AAAATAATCGCAGCAAAAATAAGTGAGAAAACAAGCTGCTGACCAACAAACAATGTAGTCACGATTGCAATTGCCATCCCTAACATACCGAGCACATTGCCTCGCCCAGCATTTTTTGGCGAAGAAAGCCCTTTTAGCGACAATATAAATAGAACAGCTGCAATTAAATAAACTGCCGCTGTTATATTAGGATTAATCGGTATCATTTAGTTACACCCGTGTCTTTTTTGTCTTTCTTTTTAAACATTTCTAACATTCTCCGCGTCACCATAAATCCGCCAAAAATATTGATTGAGGCTAAAAAAATAGCAATCGTGCCCAAAATGCTTGTTAAATTAAAAATTTCACCTTCAACCTGTGTCGTTTGGAGCATTGCGCCAACAATGACAATGCCTGAAATTGCATTGGTGACCGACATCAGAGGTGTATGTAATGCTGAGGTCACATTCCACACAACGTGATACCCCACCAAAATAGCTAACACAAAGATAGTCATGTTTTGCATGGTTAACAATTCGTTCATGATGTGTCCTTTTTAGTCACTTTGAAAATTTAACTTTTTTCGACAAGCAAACAAGCTTTCACTAATTCATCATCCTTCGACAAATCCAACTTAGCCTCTTCAGTTATCATCAGTTTCAGAAACTCAAATACATTTTTTGCATAGAGTGATGATGCATCTGCACTCACTAAGCTTGGTACATTGGTGTGACCAACAACGGTTACCCCATGTTTCACAATGACCTTATTCGCTGAGGTCAATGGACAGTTTCCTGATCCCTTTTTGCCAAATCCAGCCGCCAAATCAACGATGACCGAACCTGCTTTCATTGCTTGCACAACTTCAGCACTTAATAAGACTGGCGGCTCATGCCCAGGGATAAGTGCGGAGGTAATAACAATGTCTGATTCTTTAGCACGTTCGGCTACTAATGCTGCCTGCCGCTTCATCCATGATTCAGGCATTGCGCTCGCGTACCCTGCTTCTCCTGTCGCAATGCTCTCTTCTTCTTCGGTCTCATAGGCTACCTCTAAAAACCTAGCCCCCAGTGATTCTACTTGCTCCTTAACAGCGGGTCTTACATCTGAAGCTTCCACAACCGCCCCTAAGCGCTTTGCTGTCGCAATCGCTTGTAGCCCAGCGACACCCGCACCTAAAATTAATACTCGCGCAGCTTTCACTGTACCTGCGGCTGTCATCAACATTGGCATAAAATGTCGATAATAATGACTTGCTAACAAGACTGATTTATAGCCAGCAATGTTAGCTTGTGAAGAAAGCACATCCATGCTTTGCGCTCTGGTGTTACGTGGCAACAACTCTAGGGAGAATGCTGTTAATCCTTGTTTAGAGATAGCCTGCCGGCTTGCTTGATTAAATGGCTCTAGCATCCCTATGATTGCAGTGCTAGGCTTCATCATCTTTATTTCTTTAGGCTCAGGCGTGCGTACCTTTAAAACTAACGGGCAGGAAAATATTTCTTTAGCAGTAGCTAAGCTCGCCCCTGCCTGGATGTAAGCTTCATCTATTATGTCCGCTCTTAAACCAGCGCCCTTCTGCACCAGCACCTCACAACCTAGGTTTACAACCTTCTTAACAATCTCAGGCGTAATGGCAACACGATGTTCATATTCACGAATTTCGGTCGGGATTCCTATTTTCATCTCTAACCCTTAATATACCTGCTTACCAAGTTAAACAGTGTTGTGAATCAACAGATCAAGCAAACGAATGCATTAATCTTGATATCAATATTCAATTAAAGCGTTACCTTTTAATGATAGTCAGATTACAAGGAAAAGCAAATGTGGCGTTAGCACTTTTGACACTACGGATCCATGAATAGAAGAAATAGCTAATGTTAGCTCTACAGATTTAAGACTTTAGGAATTATAAAAATGAAAAAGCCCCGCAGTCCGCGAGGCTTAGGTGCTAAGTTACCGCATTAAAGCAATAACTTAGACTTGTTGGCGGAGTGGACGGGACTCGAACCCGCGACCCCCGGCGTGACAGGCCGGTATTCTAACCAACTGAACTACCACTCCTAAACAGTCCCATTTAAATCAACACATAGGGATTAGTTGTTATTGCTGATAATGGTGGGTGCTAACGGGGTCGAACCGCTGACATTCGCCTTGTAAGGGCGACGCTCTACCAACTGAGCTAAGCACCCAAATCAACAACAAGCCGCGGATGATACCGTTATTTTTGAAATTCGCCAAGCAGAAAATAGGTGCTTAATTAATATTTACACCAATTAAATAAATCACGTCATAAAAACCCTCTTTATCTAAAGATTGTTTTCAGTGTGTCGATGTAACACTTAACACGACTAAGAAAAAAGAGGTGCGCGATGTCAACCGTTTACGAATTACTAGATGAAGAAGATCAAGCTTATAACGATTTTACGAACGTTTACCAAGCGATGTTTTTTACACAAGACTTTACCAACTGGGATGATTCTCTATTTTATCAAACAGAGGAACTAGAGCTAGAAGCCGTTTAATGCCACAACTGTCTTTAAACTACGGGCCCACACAAGCCAACCTTTTGCGCATGCTGCAAAAATAGCAATAAAACAGCCATGAACATGGCAGCTCGCGCATTTTGTAGTTGGTAAATCATCGTACTGGTGCAGTAGCACCTTCTAACATTGTCACAACAAACATCAAAAAATTGAAATTAATACAATCAACGTAACCCATTAAGCTTTAACGCCAAAACTACCTTGCAAACACACAGCTTTTCTAAAGATGGTCGTTGTCATAAAAATGACATACTCAAATCATTACTTAAGCAAAAAGGGTTGTGATGGGACAGCTATCATCATTTGTATTTGGCGTTATCGAAGTTTCAGTGTATCTATTTATTGTGATTCTAGTACTGGCTGCTGCATCTCTCTTAACTTTCTATTTGATTGATCGGTTTCAAACCAAGAGCACTTTAAGGCGGAATTACCCTGTAATTGCTAGATTTCGTTATATTTTTGAACACATGGGAGAATTCTTTAGGCAGTATTTCTTTGCACAAGACCGTGAAGAAATGCCCTTTAACCGAGCCGAACGCTCTTGGGTCTATCGTGCTGCTAAAAATATTGACAGCACGGTTGCCTTTGGTTCTACTCGTGTTCTAACAGACCCCGGCAGCATCTTTTTTGTTAACTGTCCTTTCCCTACCCTAGATGAAGACGCAGCTGAAGCAGCTAGTGTCACCATTGGTCATTTTTGCAAATCGCCCTACACAACAAAATCTTTATTCAATATATCTGGTATGAGCTACGGTGCACTTTCTATCCCTGCAGTACGTGCGTTATCTAGAGGCGCAAAAATGGCAGGTGTTTGGATGAACACAGGTGAAGGCGGTCTTTCACCTTACCACCTAGAAGGCGGTGCAGATATTGTTTTTCAAATAGGTACCGCAAAGTTTGGCGTGCGTAAAAAAGAAGGTGGTTTCGATGAAGACAAACTGAAAAAAGTCGCCGCCCATGAGCAAGTAAAAATGTTTGAAATCAAACTGAGCCAAGGTGCAAAACCAGGGAAGGGTGGAATTTTACCGGGGGCTAAAGTCGGTCCAGAAATTGCTAAAATTCGTGGTCTTGAAGTGGGTAAAGATGCGATTAGCCCAAATCGTCATCCGGAAATTAAAAGCGCAAATGATTTATTGGACATGATTAACTATGTACGTGATGCCACCGGGAAACCTGTTGGTTTTAAAGCCGTAATAGGCGATGTAAGCTTTCTTGATATTTTATTTTCAACCATTAACAAGCGTGGCATTAAAAGCGCACCTGATTTTATTACGGTAGATAGCTCAGATGGTGGTACAGGTGCGGCGCCCATGAGTTTGATTGATAACATGGGGCTACCGCTTAAAGAAAGCTTGCCAATGGTCATTGATAAGCTAATCTCTTATCAATTGCGAGGCAGAATTAAAGTCTGTGCAAGTGGCAAACTCATCAACCCTTCTGAAGTAACTTGGGCATTTTGTGTCGGCGCTGACTTTGTTAATTCTGCACGTGGCTTTATGTTTGCCTTAGGCTGTGTTCAAGCCTTGCAATGTAACAAAAACACCTGTCCTACCGGCATAACAACCCATAATAAAAAACTACAATATGGTTTGAACCCAGAAGATAAAGCAGTACGTGTTATGCAATATGCAAAAAACATGCATAAAGAGATTGGCGTGCTAGCGCATGCCTGTGGCGTCGCGGAACCAAGACAGCTCAGACGCAAGCACGCACGCATCGTATTAGAAAACGGTAAATCAATGAGTATGGCTGAGATGCATCCTGATTCAGTAACGCTGAGTCATACGGCGCAAGTAAACACCGCCTCCAATAGCTGCTTAATGCCAAATCAATAGCAACATCGATCAACTTTAAAGGAACAACCATGACTAAAATAGCCACTAAAGCATCTGAAGGCACCTTGAACGCATCAGACTTATTTGTTAAGGCGCTAGAGAACGAAGGGGTAGCAATTATTTATGGTGTACCTGGCGAAGAAAACCTAGACTTTCTGGAAGCCATGCGCAAGTCTAGTATTAAACTCATTCTAACGCGTCATGAACAAGGTGCCGCTTTTATGGCAGCCACTTATGGTCGCCTAACAGGAAGACCTGGCGTATGCCTCTCCACTCTGGGGCCCGGTGCAACTAACTTTGTGACAGCCGCAGCTTATGCACAACTAGGTGGATTTCCACTCATTATGATTACTGGACAAAAACCAATCAAACACAGCAAGCAAGGTCAGTTCCAAATTGTTGATGTCGTCAGTATGATGAAACCCATTACTAAATATGCTAAGCAGATAGTCAATGTGGATATGATTCCATCAATGGTACGTGAGGCTTTCCGCCTAGTCATTGAAGAGCGCCCAGGCGCCGCACTGTTAGAACTGCCAGAAGACGTTGCCTCAGAGTTAGTAGAAGCGGAAACAGCCCCAGTTTTCGCCATTAGCAAACGTCGATATGCACATGCAGACCGTGAGATATTAGGCATCGCGGCTGACATGATTAAACAAGCGAAGCATCCGCTGCTCATGGTCGGTGCTGGTGCAAACCGAGCGCGCATTTGGGGCGCACTCTCAGATTTTGTAGAACGTACTGGCATCCCCTATACCAACACCCAAATGGGTAAAGGCGTCATTTGTGGCCATGGTGACAAATACCTTGGTACAGCCGCTTTATCCGATGGCGACTATCTCCACTGTGCAATAGACCGTGCCGATTTAATTATTAATGTTGGTCACGATGTAGTCGAGAAGCCGCCATTTTTTATGTCACATGGCGGTGCAAAAGTCATCCATGTAAACTTTAAATCAGCACAAGTCGATAATGTTTATTTCCCTCAATTAGAAGTTGTCGGTGATATTGCCACCTCCATACAGCGTATCGCTAATCGGGTAGAAAAAACCGAGAGTCACGATTTTTCTTACTTTATGAAAGTGCGTGAGAATGCAATGCAACACATTAATGAGGGTAAAGATGATCCAAGTTTTCCAATGAAACCTCAACGCTTTGTAGCAGACGTACGTAAAGCCATCCCAGATGATGGCATTATTGCGCTAGATAATGGTGTTTATAAAGTCTGGTTCGCACGTAATTACCGCACTAACCGTCCAAATACTGTATTACTCGATAACGCACTTGCAACCATGGGTGCTGGCTTACCATCCGCAATGGAAGCAGCACGTTTATATCCTGACCGCAAGGTCATGGCGATTTGTGGTGATGGTGGCTTTATGATGAACAGCCAAGAAATGGAAACCGCTGTACGTTTAAAACTCGACTTAGTGGTATTGGTGCTTAACGACAACTCGTTTGGTATGATACGCTGGAAACAGTACGGGATGGGGTTCCAAGACTACGGGCTTGAATTTAACAACCCTGATTTTGTCATGTATGCCAACAGTTACGGAGCGACGGGTCACCGCGTTGAAAATACTGAAAGCTTCCTACCGCTGATTAACCAATGCTACGCAAAAGGTGGTGTGCATCTCATAGAGTTACCTGTCGATTATTCAGAAAATAATAAAGTCCTGATCGATGAGCTTAGAGAAAGAAAGTGTGTAATGTAAGCAATACGTCACAAAAAAACATCCAAGAATACTGCGCGCCTAATAACAACCTACTGCTGCAAAAATAAAATATCTGACCTAGAGGTAAAATGAAAGGCAGGTGGGTTTTTACCCACTCGCCAAAACTAAGTTAGAATAGTAACCAGCATGATGAGAAACCTTAAACTAACGTTCCCTTACTTTTTGCTGGTATTGTTGTTCGCAATCCCTGTGGTATTTTCTGGTTGCAGTACAGCACTAGTTAACCACATCAATGGCGATCAACGCAGTGAACAGAATCAAGCGCGAGACACCGCACGCCACCCGCAACAAACGCTAGCATTTTTTGATGTTAAGCCCAGTAGCACGGTATTAGAAATGTGGCCGGGCAAAGGTTGGTATACCGAAATACTAGCACCCTATTTAAAACAAGGTGGCGGCCAATTTATCGCGGCAGGTTTCCCCTTACATGCTGGGCCGCAATGGCGTCGAGATATGCAGCAAGAATTGCAAGATTATTTAGCCAGCAAACCCACCTATTATGATGCAGTCAGCTTTGTGCAAATTGGCCCACCTTCTTTTTGGTCGCTAGGTAAAGATAATAGTATCGACACTGTTTTAACCTTCAGAAATGTACATAACTGGGTAAAAGGTGGATACGAAAAAGAAATATTTAATGCCATGTATCAAGTACTTAAACCCGGCGGCGTACTAGGCATTGTTGAACATAGAGCAAAACCTAATACTGATATTAAAACAATGAAACTATCCGGCTATATGACAGAGAAAATAGTTATTGAGTTGGCGCAACAAGCAGGCTTTGTATTAGAAAGCAGCTCAGAAATTAATGCCAACCCAAAAGACACCGCAAACCATCCAAAAGGTGTTTGGACACTACCACCGACACTAAGACTAGGTGATGAGAACCAAGAAAAATATCTGGCCATTGGCGAGAGTGACCGTATGACGCTTAAATTTAGGAAAAAATAAGTGTAGGAGAATCTAAATCAATGGAGTCTCACTCCACTGATTCTGTACAACAGTTTTTATTGCTCTGGTTTAATTTGGGCCTGACTACAATTGCCCTTGGTTGCTAATCCTAAAGTCTGTATTTGCTTTTTCCCTTCAGCTTCATCAACCAACTCTAAACCTGCACCACCAACAAAAGCACCAAATTTAATATACTGTTTAATAAAGTAATGTTTGCCGCCATCTGTTTTTAAAGCCAAATCATTAGGCGAGAATTCAGACTCCGTTGAAATTTTATGCTCCTGCCCACCTGATACTTCCTTATAGAAAAATACATTGCGTGCTGTTTCGCCAACGCATTCCCCATCGACCCAAACATCTTTCTTTAAAGCAGCACCAAATGAGCCATAACGGTAGATATATAAACCTGCCTTGCCATCCGACGGAGGAAGAAATTGCCTCGCTTCATTTGCTTTCTGTGAGGTCTCCATTGGGACAGAAGCACAACCAACAAACAGCAATGAAGTGAGGGAGATGAGTATTATTTTTTTAATCATTATTTTCCTTATTTTATAAGCAAAAGGTTTAACAAACCTGCTTTAAATAAGGATGCCTAAAAAGATAGTTTTTGGAAATGACCCATATGGGCATTTGATAATAATGACTTGATGTAATGAAAATTTACAGTCCTGAGAAAGTTACCCCAATAATATGCTTTAGTTTATTTGCTTTGTGTAAGCTGGGTTAATTTACTTGCGATCTCATCTGCAGCCTCTGGATCCAAAGGCCTAATAGAAGCCTCTATACTAGTAAGTGCTTGCTGATCTTTTTGCAAATAAGCAATCCGAGATAAAGCATTTAACGCGCCCAACTTACGCGCATTTAAACTAAGGGATTTTGTAAAGTGCGCTTTCGCCGCCTCAATATCACCATCACCTTCTTCTGCCAGCCCCAAATAATAC
>JAZGEZ010000110.1:0-6975 GCA_036479055.1 Methylophilaceae bacterium
AATGGCCATCGCTGAGCGCACACTACACAACAAATCAATTTTCATCAAACTACCAAGCTTCCCACCGCTCATGGTAATGGAAAACTTATTATTTAAAGTAATCACGCTAGGCTTTTTACTGTTAACGATGACATTGATGAGTGGCATGCTGTTTTCTGAACAAATTTTTGGCAAACCGCTACAATTCAACCATAAAGTTATTTTCTCTATCGCAAGCTGGTTTATTTACGGCTGGTTGCTATTTGGACGCTTCAAGTATGGCTGGCGCGGACTTAAGGCTATCCGCTGGACGTTGTCAGGCTTTGGCCTGCTATTACTGGCCTACATTGGCTCCAAATTTGTATCTGAAATAATATTAGGCAGCTAACCTAGCAGGCCAATCAAACCAGCTACTATCTCAAGCTAATACGAGGCCATTCATTTTCTTCTGCATAGGCAGTTAACTGTGGGTCCGCATCGACCGCCACAGGGTTAGTGACCAATCTCATCAATGGTAAATCATTATGCGAATCACTGTAAAAATAACTCGTTTTAAAATCAGTTAATTGCTGCCCACGTGTGGTTAGCCAGTCATTCAGGCGTGTTACTTTGCCCTCTTGAAAGCTTGGCAGTCCTGCTACATTGCCAGTGAACTCTCCATCAACCACCTCTGGATCCGTCCCGATCAAGTGTTCAATGCCGTAAGCAGTAGCAATTGGACTCGTTACAAAACTGTTCGTCGCAGTAATGATCAGACACAAGTCGCCCTCTGCTTTATGCTTATTGACTAACGCCTGTGCTTTATCCGTCATCATCGGACGAATCACTTTATCCATGTATTTAAGGTGTAGTGCATCTAAGAACGTTTTAGCATGTTGCGCTAATGGCTGTAATTGAAATTGAAGAAATTCATCGATATCTAAACAACCATTTTTGTAGTCCGTATAGAACTGTTCATTCCGGTCGGCATGCGTGGCTTCATCTAACAAGCCTTCGCTTATTAGAAACAAACTCCAACTGTAATCAGAGTCTCCTGCGAGCAAGGTATTGTCTAAATCAAATAGAGCTAGGTTCTGGGTCATAGAATTCTGGATCATCGCGTTCTGAGTCATACTATATCGTTTCTTTATCATTATTGATTGAAGTTAAAATTAGAATTACGCCGATGATAATCACCGCCAAGGCAATATATTCATTCTGCACAACGTGTTCGTTAGCAAATAAAATACCGACAACAAACGCCACTATTGGATTCACAAACGTGTTACTACTAGCCACCAATGGCCGCACATTCTTTAGCAGCCACTGGTACGCAGAGTATGCTGCCAGCGAGCCTAGCACAACCAAAAATATCATAGCACCCCATGATTTAGTAGAAATAGCGTCAGGCCATTTTTCACCAGCGTATGCGCTTACCAACATTAACACAACACCACCAACAAACATTTGGCATGCGGCCCCCATTAGTCCTGCAGGCATGGGCAAATGTTTACCCCACACAGAACCAAAAGACCAGCTAGCGGCAGCAAAAATTAACAATAAGGCACTGCTTAAATCGCCATGCAAACTACCACCAATATTGAGCAACAATATCCCAACCACGCCAACCGCAATCCCAGCCCATTCCTGCTTGGTAATGTGATGCCCCCAAAAGGAAGAAAAAATTGCCATCCAAATAGGTGCTGTCGCAATAGAAAGTGCTGCAACACTAGAGCTCACTGTCTGTTGCACATAGCATACGGTGCCATTCCCTAATGCTGGTAATAATATGCCAACTGCACTAGCACCCAACCATTGCTTTTGGGTTGGGTTTGGTGCGCCTAAATAGCGCATCACGGTATACAAAATAACACCTGCCACCGTAAACCGTAGCCCTGCCATTAAGAAAGGTGGGAAGCTTTCAATGCCAAAGCGAATAGCAAGATAGGTTGAACCCCAAATAAAATAGGTACAAAACAAGCAAGCGATAATCAATAATATTTGGTTTCTATTAGACATTTGCAATATGATTCGAATTTCGCATAAAGTGTGCAGTTGCTATCGCATGGAATGCAAGTTTTAGTTATATATCAGGTGTTACTCAAATGTTGAGGAACATAAATCGTGAGACGGTTGAAATGCATCCAAATGCTTTGTTAAATAGAACAAAACAGGGCGTACAAATGAAGACAGCACGTTCAGTACGACAAGTCAGTACAACGCTGTGTTTGCTCTATTTTACGAAGAACTAAACCTGAGGGTTAAGCTTCTCGACCTTAGTATGCAATTTATTGAGTCCATTTAAATAAGCTTTGGCTGATGCGATTACAATATCGGTATCTGCACCCTGCCCATTAACAATGCGGCCACCTTTAGAGAGCCGCACCGTTACCTCACCTTGTGCATCAGTCCCACTGGTAATGTTGTTGACGGAGTAAAGTGATAATTCTACACCGCTATTCACTATACTCTCGATTGCTTTAAAAGCTGCATCAACAGGGCCGCCGCCATCTGATTCTGCCCGCTTTTCTACGCCATCATCAGACAATGTAATGACCGCATGTGGCACTTCTCCCGTTTGTGAGGCTGCTTGCAAGAAAACTAACTTGTAATGCTCCCTTGCTTCGCTAACGAACTCATCACTCACTAAAGCATGCAAGTCTTCATCGAAAATCTCAGATTTCTTATCCGCCAAATCTTTAAATCGTGCAAATGCCATATTTAAAGCATCCTCACTACTTAACTGAATACCCAATTCTCTTAAGCGCGTTCTGAAAGCATTTCGGCCAGACAACTTACCCAAGGTTAATTTATTTGCATTCCAACCGACATCTTCAGCTCGCATGATTTCGTAAGTCTCACGATGCTTCAAGACACCATCTTGGTGAATGCCACTTTCATGCGCAAATGCATTAGCACCGACAATGGCTTTATTAGGCTGAACTGGGTAACCTGTAATAGAAGAAACTAATTTAGATGCTGGCACAATTTGTGTTGTATCAATACGCGTCTCCAAATTGAAAAAGTCTTGGCGCGTTTTAATCGCCATCACCACTTCTTCTAAGCTGGCGTTTCCGGCGCGCTCGCCCAAACCATTAATCGTGCATTCCACTTGGCGTGCACCATTGGCAACAGCAGACAATGAGTTAGCGACTGCCATGCCTAAATCATTATGGCAATGTGTACTCCACACCACTTTATCTGAACCTTTAACACGCTTAATTAACGTTGCCATACGTTCACCCCAAGGTGCTGGAATGCTATAGCCTACCGTATCTGGCACATTAATAGTCGTCGCACCTGCTGCAATCACTTCTGAAAATATACGCACTAAAAAGTCCATTTCAGAACGCACCGCATCCTCAGCAGAAAACTCAACATCCGGCGTATATTCCAAAGCCCATTTAACGGCTTGTACAGCACGCTCAACCACTTGGTCTTCTGTCATACGGAGCTTGTTTTCCATATGAATTTTGCTAGTCGCAATAAAGGTGTGTATACGGCCGTTTTTTTCTACATGTTGCATAGCTGGCTGGATCGCTTCACCTGCGCGGCGCACATCATTTTCACTAGCTCGGGCTAGTGAACAAACGGTAGAGTGATGAATAATATCTGCTACCGAATGAATTGCATCAAAGTCACCAGGACTTGCCGCAGCAAAGCCAGCTTCAATCACATTCACGCCCAATTTTTCTAATTGACGTGCAATGCGGACTTTTTCTTCCTTGGTCATGGCAGCACCTGGGCTTTGTTCGCCATCACGCAACGTAGTATCAAAAATAATCACTTGGTCTTGTTTCATGTTGTATTCCTAAATCAATGCTTAAATTATAAATGCTTTTTGTTCGCTACAGACTATCTGTGCGAGCAAGAAGTTACTTAAATTAGGGGGGGGGTGTTTAGTATGCGCTGACGCGCAGCAGTGCTAAGTTTGCTAGTAACAAACCTGAAAAAGCATTGATTGCTTGAAATGTGAAATGATTCAACATATACGCATTATAGATAACTTTTTATTGCTTATCAACAAGAGGCAGCTTGAAATCTGTCAATCAGGTTCAACCGTCTTTTTGAACTTTGATCTAAGCCACAAATAATAACCAGATAGCGCATAGACTAAAACAACAGCAAAAAGCACTTCTGGTGGACTGTAAGAGATTAATACAAATGCCAACATAATGGCCAAAACTGCAACAAAAGGCACGCTTTTGCGCAAGTTAAAATCCTTACCACTATAAAAACTTAAATCACTGACCATAGAACCTGCCGCAAAAACCGTTAAACACCAAGCCAACCATTGCATTTTAATTGCACCAAAAAATATCTCACGTCCTGAAATGCCATATTCATACGAAACCCAAACGAACCCTGCCAGCAGGGCTGCTGCTGCTGGGCTAGGCAGGCCTTGAAAAAAACGCTTATCTTGAAATGCGTCTTCAACCTTTGTATTGAACCTTGCTAACCTGAGCGCCGCACAAGCGCAGTAAATAAAGGCAGCTATCCAGCCTAGTTTGCCCAGTGGTTTAAGTGCCCAAACATAAACAATCAATGCAGGAGCAACACCAAATGACACCATATCAGACAAGCTGTCATATTCAGCGCCGAAAGCACTTTGCGTATTGGTCATTCGTGCTACGCGTCCATCTAGACCATCTAAAACCATGGCAACGAAAATAGCAATAGCGGCATATTCATATTTAAAATTCATCGCGCTAATAATGGCAAAAAATCCTGAGAATAAAGCCGCAGATGTAAATAAATTAGGTAACAAATATATACCCCGTGCACGCAAACTAGAATGCTCTGTGCTATCAGTAGCACGTCTCTCTAAATTACTCTTCTGCTCTGTCATCGTTGAATATATCTATTGATTGAAGTGTGCTTAGTATATCAAATATCAGTAAATTAAACCTTGTTTTGCGTTTCCCATTATTTTTAACGCCATGCCGTCCAACCCTCGATACAAAAATACATATTCAATTCAGCAAAATAAAGGATTAAATTGCGGTTAATCAATCGATGGGAAATGCCAATGATTCTTTATCCTTATTACATTCTTAGAAATTGATTGTTTATTAATTTAACGAGCGCATATGAAAAACAACAAATCACCTGCTGACATTGCACGTCAAACATTGATGCAACTAGCAAAACGTAGCTTACCTCCCACCCCTGAAAACTATGCGAACGCCTACGAGGAAATTGCAGGGACTAAGGCTGTTGATGCGCCGTCAGTGAACAAAACGTTGCAAAAAGTGCTTGCTGTTGCTAGCAAAAAAAATTCAGCATTTGTTGCCACTGAAAAATCTATTAATGTTGCAGTAAAAAAACAAGACTGGCCTGCGCTTGAGAAGCAATTTCAAAAACTATTGATCAATAATGTAGAAGGCTCTGCAAGTGACGTTAATTGGTCGGTACTGATTCGCACGCTATTGAGGCAGTTAGAAACTAGCCATAAAGGGGTTACACTTAGCCGGAAGAAAGAAGGTCTTAGCCGTGTATTAGCTCACTTTGCTAAAGATCCATCAGCTTTAGCAGATAAAATACAAGCATTAATGCGCTCATGGGGAAACAGTGCTTCTGAAACAGAAGCGCTTAATATCGCAAGCAATCTACATGCTACTAAAAAGGCCTCAACAGAAACGGCTAAAGTGCAGAAAGATGATTCTAATGTGGGTGTAGCTGCTCATAACGATAAAGCCGTAGAACAGCTACTTGAAATGATGACTAGAACCCTAGATTTAGCATTAATTCCACTACTTGAAACCGCCCCGGATGCGCAAAAGAAAGCTAAAAACTTGCTAAGTCAATTAAGCAAAAAAACGTCTGAGAAAACGTTAGAAAAAAATGCACGCACATTAAATAGCATTCTGTTATTTTCTGAAACAGAAAGAGAGAATCAGGAAAGTATTAAGCAATCACTTGTTGATTTACTGCGTTTAACATCTGCAAGCATGACGGAATTAGTGGGTGACGATGAATGGCTGACTAGCCAAATTGAGATTGTGAACGATGTGCTAAGTAATCCAGTTACCACCATTACCTTACAGAATGCGGAATACAGCTTAAAAGAGTTGATACATAAACAATCAAACCTTAAACCAGCCATGCATGATGCTAAAGAGTTACTTAAAGAAATGGCAGCAACGTTTATAACGCGCCTAGTTGACATCACGGAAAGCACCGATGATTATCACCACAAAATTGAAAGCCATCAAGAAATGTTAGGTGATATTAATGATATTGATGAATTAAATAGTGTACTTAAAAATGTACTTGATGACACTAAGACCATTGGCTTAACTGTACAACGCACACGTGAAGAGTTTAATGAAAGCCAAGACAAAATCACAAAAGCTGAACATAAAATTCAAGAGTTAACCTCTGTGCTTGAATATATCAACGAAGTCGCTAATGAGGACTATTTAACTGGCACGTTAAACCGTCGCGGCATGGATGAGGCACTAGAACGCGAATTCAGCCGTGCTGACCGCCACAACACCGAATTAAGTATTGCCATGATGGATATCGACCATTTCAAAAAATTAAATGACGCCTTAGGACACAGCACTGGCGATGAAGCACTTACACACTTTGCCAGGGTCATTAAAGACGTCAAACGAACAACCGATGTACTTGCGCGTTATGGTGGTGAAGAGTTTATTATTATCTTGCCCAATACAGCCCAAGATGACGGCATAAAAGTGATTGAACGTGTTCAGCGCGAACTGACTAAAAAGATCTTTATGCATAGTGACGAGCGTGTCGTGATTACATTTAGTGCTGGCGTTGCACAACGTCAAGAAAATGAAGCGCCTGAGGATATTATCCCTCGTGCAGATGCCGCTTTATACGAAGCAAAAAATTCTGGGCGCAATCGTGTCAATGGAGCCCCTATGGACAATGTTGACAATAGCAACCCTAAAGCAATTACCCCGCCCGAGGCTACGTCAAAAGAAATCCGTCATTAATATTGTCAGCCACGTTTGGCCACAATAATAATGCGCCTTTACTCGTAAA
>JAZGEZ010000111.1:0-9343 GCA_036479055.1 Methylophilaceae bacterium
ATCTCATTATGGGAGCTCATCAAGCACACCACCATATGGATAGCCAACCTCAAAAGAGCTAAGAATGCTCGAAAAGAAGAGTCTGTCGACGCATTAAGAAAAGTAGTTATTGCCGCTCAGCAAACAACGGTTTATGTAAGACAGTTACGTGATACTGGCCAACAATCACATACCAAAGAAGCACAACTAGCAGAACGATGGACTGAGCTTAGTTTTGCGTTAGAAGACCTTAAGGTAAGCAAGCTAGCTAAGCGTTGTTTAATTAATGGCAAGCAATGGGCTGACCCTAGCAGCATGAGCAAAGATTTTTTATTAAAAGCTGATGCAGGACTAGACCGAATAGAGCAATTAGCCAACCTGATGCTAGCAACTTTAAAAAGATAAGTGTGGCAATGAAACCAGTATGAACAATGTATTAAATAGGCTGGGATATCTCACACCTCCCCTACCTTCACGTCAAAAGAATTAAACCCCAAGTAACCACGACATTTGTGAGTGCGAAAAACACAGCTGCACTAGCGGTATCCTTAGCACGTTTAGCTAAGGCATGTCTTTCAGTAGATACACGATCAACAACTGCTTCTATTGCAGAGTTAAGCAGCTCTACCATTAACACCAAAAACAAACTACCAATCATCAAAACACGGTGTAGTGCTTCATGTTCCAAATAAAGCGCAAGTGGGATTAGGGCAATGGCTAGAAACACTTCCTGCCTAAAGGCATCTTCATGTTTAAAAGCTGCTTTAAACCCATCGAAAGAATAGCCCATCGCATTGATCAGTCGCCGCAAACCAGTTTCACCTTTAAAAGGACTCTCCTCTTGTTGTGATTGCGATTTAGCCCTTAATTTATCCATACGTTAACCGATAATATATTATCGACTCATTTTAACATGCGTTATCATACTGTTTTATTGAATATTTAAACAACGAAGGTTGCACACATGGCACGTATGGTGAACTGCATTAAACTCGGTAAGGAAGCTGAAGGCATGGTCTACCCACCTTATCCAGGTGACTTAGGCAAGCGCATTTATTTAGAAGTTTCGCAAGAGGCATGGGCAGACTGGCTTAAACAACAAACGATGCTAGTCAATGAAAATCGCTTAAGTTTAGCCGACCCTGCTGCAAGAAAATATTTAACAGAACAAACTGAAAAATATTTTTTTGGCGATGGCGCGGATACTGCTGAAGGTTATGTACCTGAAACAAAATAGAAAATGATTAATACAGCATGAAAAAAATTATATTATTACTTGGCGGCGTGTTCTTCTTTCAATATTTTTCCCAAGCAGAAACCGTAGAAATAAGTAAAATAAAGCATGATAATGTCATTTTATATGCCACGTCTTGGTGTGGCTATTGTAAAAAAACCCGCGCGTTTCTGGCTGAAAATGATATTGAATACATCGAATATAATATTGAAGAATCTGAAAAAGGTCGCAAACAACATAAAGCACTTGGAGGAAATGGTGTACCAACATTAGATATTAAAGGCACTGTGATTCATGGCTATAGTATTAAAAATATGAAATACGCACTCAAAGAACTTAATTTAATGTAGTGAGATTTTTCAAGCAAATAAAAACCCGCACATAGCGGGTTTTTATTTGCTTGCGACTAATCACTATTGATAAGTTTTTACACCCTCTGCTGTTGCCAACAATAGGACATCTGCCGCGCGTGCCGCGAACAATCCATTCGTCACCACGCCTACAATCTGATTGATTTTTTCTTCTATTGCAATAGGGTCATCAATCGTTAAATTGTGCACATCCAAAATAATGTTACCGTTATCGGTCGTAAAATCACGCAATTTCGGCTGGCCACCCAGTTTAACTAGCTCGCGTGCCACTTGACTACGTGCCATTGGCAACACTTCTACAGGTAGCGGGAATTTACCCATCACCGGTACAAATTTCGTCTCATCACAGATGCAAATGAATGTTTTAGCAACGGCTGCTACTATTTTTTCTCGTGTCAATGCCCCACCGCCACCTTTAAGCATATGCAAGTGCTCAGTAATTTCATCTGCACCATCTACATAAATATCCATGCCATCGACATTGTTTAAATCAAACACTTCAATACCATGGCCACGTAAACGCTCTGCCGTTGCTTCACTACTCGCAACTGCACCGTCAATTTTATGTTTAACCTTAGCCAACTCTTCTATAAAGTAATTAGCAGTCGATCCTGTGCCTACGCCAATAATGCCTTCTTTTACGTATTCAACTGCTGCTTTTGCCACTTGTTGCTTTAATTCATCTTGCGTATATGCCATTTTAAGTAAACCCTCTGCAAAGTCTTTATAATCTAACCAAAGTATAACTATACACTGCTCAGCAGGTTTTAAAAATTATCAGTATTTAGCACGCAATATGTCACAAAACAATTTACAAGATTATTTGAGAAAAATTGAAAACGCGCATGTTTATGATGTCGCGATTAACTCGCCTTTAGACTTTCAACCTAACTTATCAGCACGACTGAGCAATCGCGTATTGTTAAAGCGTGAAGACTTGCAGCCTGTCTTTTCATTTAAGTTACGTGGTGCTTATAACAAAATGGCAAACTTATCTGCAGTCGCGCTCCAGCGCGGGGTTATATGTGCTAGTGCTGGCAACCATGCACAAGGCGTGGCACTAGCAGCGAAGAAACTAAATTGTCGCGCTGTGATAGTAATGCCGACCACGACACCACGCATCAAAATCAATGCGGTTAAAAACCTAGGTGCTGAGGTCGTGTTGGCTGGTGATAGCTATTCTGATGCTTATGTACGTGCTTTAGCATTAGAAAAAGCAGAGGAACTCACTTTTGTACACCCTTATGATGATCCCGATGTCATCGCAGGACAAGGCACGATAGCAAAAGAGATTTTAGATGTGCACCCAGACCCCATAGAAGCAATTTTTTGCAGCGTAGGTGGTGGCGGCTTGCTCGCTGGGATTGCCGCATACGTTAAAGCTAAGCGCCCTGAAATCAAAATCATCGGTGTGGAAGCTGAAAATTCTGATGCGATGACAAAGTCCTTAGTTGTTAAGCAGCGTATCGAGCTAGAACAAGTTGGTTTATTTGCTGATGGTGCTGCGGTAAAGCAAGTGGGTGTACACACGTTTAACCTATGCCAACAATATGTAGACGAAATGATTGTAGTCAATAATGATGAAATTTGTGCTGCCATTAAAGATGTATTTGAGGATACACGTAGCATTTTAGAGCCGGCAGGTGCGCTAGCTACTGCTGGCATTAAAGCCTATATCGAACGAGAAGGCTTGCAAGGCCGCACCCTTATTGGCATTGCATCAGGTGCTAATATGAATTTTGATCGGCTACGATTTATTGCAGAACGTGCAGAGGTTGGTGAGAAGCGTGAAGCCATCATCGCTGTCACCATTCCTGAGCTACCTGGTGCGTTTAAAACATTTTGCCGACTCTTAGGCAACCATAACATTACTGAATTTAATTACCGATATTCTGATACGAATGAAGCGCATATTTATGTCGGCGTTGCCGTACAGGATACTAAAGAAACTATACAACTGATTCAAAATTTACAATTAGAGGATTTAGCTGTGATTGATTTAACTGATAATGAAATGGCAAAATTGCACTTGCGCCATTTAGTCGGTGGCCACGCTCCCCAAGCTCAACACGAAGTGCTGTATCGGTTCGAGTTCCCTGACAGGCCGGGTGCATTGATGAACTTCTTAGAGGCAATGAGTCACGATTGGAATATAAGCTTATTTCATTACCGAAACCATGGGGCAGATGTCGGTCGTGTTTTAATCGGTTTGCAAGTGCCACCAAATGAACTAAATGCATTTGCTGATTTCTTAACTATCTTGGGTTACCCTTACTGGGATGAAACGCAAAACCCTGCCTACAAGTTATTTTTGGGTAAAGTCGCAACATAATGTTTACATACAGCCACCAACTTGGTTGTAGTCAACCATAAAAGAATCTGAAAAAGTGTTAAGTGTCTGTTTTGTTGAGGTTAAATTGTTTTAAAAAAGAAGTACGGTTTTTGCATTAAATTTGAGTTAAGCTTTATTGATAATAAATGAGTAAAATAGCTGAATAACCATTTGGAGAGATTGCATGAAAGTGATACCCGTATTAAATAAAACACGTATTAGTCTGCTTTTGCTTGCCCTAGTGGCTGGCATTGTTGGCTGCAGTAAAGACCAAGCTGCTGAAGAAGCAATGACTGAATCAAGTATCACCCCTACTGGCTACGCCTATGTGACAAGCCAAAAATCAGACACTGCAGGCGTAAGCGTCATTGATCTAGCCACGATGGAAGTTGTGAAAACATTTGATGTTAAAGCAGAAGGCCCACGTGGCTTAGGCATTACTGCAGATGGCACAAAACTGATTGTGGCAACAAGAGAAAATGAAAGCATCTCTGTCATTGACCCAACAACGGGTGAAGTCATGCAACAAATTAATGTTGGTAAAAACCCAGAGTTTGTTCGTGTAAAAGGTGATTATGCTTACATTTCATCAGAGCCTAGTGCAAAAGGCGGCCCTCCGCCAAAGCCTGGCTCTAAAGAAGCTGAGGAAGACGACGATGACGATGACAAAACACCAGCACGTATTGCAATTGTTGATTTAGTAAAGGGTGAAAAAATTCGTGATATTGTTGGCGGCCCAGAAACCGAAGGGATTGAGTTTTCTGCGGATGGTAAAGAAATTGTGATTACTAACGAGGCGGACAATACAATCACTGTACATAATATTGAGTCTGGTGAGTTAGTGAAAACAATTGAAACAGCAGAGTATGGTGATCGCCCACGTGGAATTAAAGTATCTCCTGATGGCCAAACGTATCTAGCCACATTAGAATATGGCAATAAGTTTATGGTGTTGGATGCAGACTACAATGTTATACGTACTGTTGATACTGGCAACGTACCTTACGGTATTGCCTTTGATGCCAAAGGAGAGCGTATCTTTGTCGCAGCCAACAAAGAAAAAGCCCTGCAAGTATTTGATGCAAAAACCTATGAAAAAATCAAAGACATTCCGACTGGCAACCGTTGCTGGCACTTTACCTTTACACCCGATGAAAAAAATATCTTATTGGCTTGTGGTAAATCAGATGCTATTTTCGTGATCGATGCAGATAAACTAGAAGTTACGAAAGAAATTGCCGTGCCTGATATGCCTTGGGGTATCGTGACTTATCCTAAATCAATGGGTAGCTTAGACACTAAATAACTCCATTTGAAGCGCGACAAAAGGGCTCTAATCAGAGCCCTTTTTTTATTAAACAACTATCTATTATCTTTACTGATTACTTCTCTAATAAGTGATTAATAAACGTCCAATCTTTTGGATCTACTGGCGTAATCGATAATCTATTCCCTCTCTGCAAAATTCTTAAGTTTTCAAGCTCAGGAATGCCGCGCATTTCTTTTAATCCTAATAGTTTTGTTTTACGAACCAATTTAACATCCACATTTACCCAACGTGGCGTTTCCCGCGTTGATTTTGGATCGTAATATTTATGTCCTTCAATAAACTGTAATCGATCAGGGTAGGCCAATGCGCTGACTTGGCAGATACCTACAATACCTGGCTCTTTACAATTTGAATGGTAGAAAAACACACCATCTCCTAATTGCATTTGATCACGCATAAAGTTGCGTGCTTGATAGTTACGTATACCGTACCAATCAACCGTTTGATTTGGCATCTCTGCCAAATCATCAATTGATACATCCGAAGGCTCAGACTTCATTAACCAATAGCGCATAAATTGTTACTCCCCAATACTCTCATGTCGTTTTTAGGTATGATAAATGAAGTTATAAATTTTAGGGTAAAAGCATGGCAAGAAATGTTTTAGGGTCAACTTTACAAGTTTGCGGTTTAGACCCACTTACAGGATTTACGCGTACAGGCTGTTGCGAAACAGGGCCTGAAGATAATGACAGTCACACCGTATGTGTGCAAGTCACAGATGAGTTTTTAGCTTTTTCAATTTCTAGTGGTAATAATCTTACTACACCGCATCCTGAATACGGGTTTGAAGGACTTAAAGCAGGTGACCGATGGTGTTTGTGTGCAACGCGCTGGCTGGATGCGAGTGAAGAAGGTTTCGCCCCACCTGTGATTCTGGAAGCTTGTCATGAACGTTGTCTAGAGACAGTAAGCTTAGCTGACTTAAAATATCACGAGTTAAGATAATGAAAGCTTAAATCTGAGGTTTTTTGAGCTTTAAAACACAGAAGTATTTTCTCTGGTGTTACCTGAGCCGTTAATCCTGAACCAAAAAGTTCAGGTGGTAACAGCCTAAAGCGCATTAGGTGCACTCGCCAAGGGCCACTTAAAAGTAAGCCCAACTTAGAGCGCTCACACCGCAACTTGATGAGCCGGAACCTATAACATAGACTAGTTCAAGGAATTTAGACTCAGGCAACACCAGAGAAAACAAATGAATGACAAAACAGAAATATTACGGACTTTTAGAAACGCTTGATCATTAAAACAACTTATTCTGATCTGCAATCACTTCATCAATTTGACTCTGCATTGCATTAATCCTACGCTTATAGTCGCCTATGTCAATATCGCCAGTCTTGGTATTAAGCACTTCGTGAGAAAGGTTCAAAGCTGCCATAATCGCAATACGTTCTAGGCCTACAACCTTGCCTGCATCGCGAATATCGCGCATTTTTTTATCTAGGTAATTAACAGCATCTAGCAAGCCCTGTCGCTCATCTTCGGTACATGAAATAGTAAACTCACGCCCCAGAATTTCTACATCTACTGATTCAGCTGTCATGCGGCCTCTTCACCTTGCGGCAATTTTCCTAACAAGCCTTCTAGTTTGACACTGGCTTGTTCCATATTGTTTTTTAAAGTGTCTGAATTTTCGCGTAGCTGCGTATTTTCTTCACGCAGGGAGCCGCACAAAGCAATAAGCTTAGATATTTTTTCTTCTAAATCTTTTATATCCGCATCCATAGGGTCACTATAATTTAAAAAAATCATATTAGTCAATAGCTAACATAGACTTTTCAAAGTAATTTGATACATTTACACGAGACTGTTGTATAAAGTTTTAATTGTTTTTTAGGTAATAATGCTTATAATTGCCTCAGTTGTCAGGTACCAAAATTGATTTTCAATCAATAAAGGTGAAACTGGGAAATAGGTGCATTAAATGTTTTTTAATAAGTCCTATGCTGCCCCCGCAACGGTAAGTGAGTCTTAAATAGTCGGTTTGCAATAGCCACTGAGCATATATAGCTTGGGAAGGCGCAAACCATTCCTCACAAGCCCGGAGACCGGCCTCGCAACGACCTGCCTAAATGTTAGGCGCGCTAGGAAATGCCGCGGGGTGACGGTAACGAAAAGCTGCAACGCCGTTACTTTAAGCATGCATTTTTTGTCGACTACCCCCCTTCAGTATTCCCTAGTTTTAATAATCCGCATGCGGGGTCGCATGTCATTAGGGAAAATATAATGAAAAAAACACTCCTCACCAGCTTGCTAGCACTGGCATTTACACCATCTTCTTTTTCTGCAGAAAATATTAAACTGACTGACATAGTCGTTACGGCGACTCGTACACCACAGCCACGTGAAAGCGTCATTGCTGATGTAACAGTCATTAACCAAGAAGAAATTAACCGTGCAGGGCAATCGAGCTTAGCCGAGCTATTGCAATTACAAGCAGGCTTTGAAATTAGCGCTAATGGTGGTGCGGGCAAAGCGTCTAATGTTTTTCTACGTGGTACAAATTCTAGTCACACATTAGTGCTCATCGATGGGTTGCGCATCCAATCTGCGACAGCAGGAACAACCACGTTAGAAAACTTACCCTTAGCTCAAATTGACCGTATTGAAATACTCAGAGGGCCAGCTACAAGCCTTTATGGACAGGATGCTATCGGTGGCGTTGTTCAGATTTTCACTAAAAAAGGCAAACCAGGTTTACAGGCTTATGCAAATATTGGTTACGGTACTTACGATACAAAAAAAAGCAGTGCAGGGGTTAATGGGAAAGTAAACAGCACGAGATTTTCGCTTAATTTAAGCGCTGAAGATACTGATGGTTTTTCTGCTTTAGATACCAATAACAACAACCTTAAAGATAAAGATGGGTATCGTAATGTGGCCTTTAATGGCCACATTACGCAAGAACTGGCGGAAGGCCACCAACTTGGTTTGCAATTTTTTAATAGTGAAGGTGATACAAAGTTTGATAATCGCTTTAACACCACTAATTTTTCTTCTAATGCTGAAATTAAACAACAAGCATTTTCAGTTTTCACTAAAAATCAATTCACTGACTTCTGGCTATCAAATCTTAAAATTGGATTGAGTAAAGATAAACTTAAGAGTTACGATGAGTTTAGCGCCCCTATTCCAGGAAAATTTAACACTAAACAAAAGCAACTTACCTGGCAAAATGATTTCACACTACCCGTAGGGACATTAACGCTAATGTATGACAAGCTGGAAGAAGAAGTGGATTCAAACACCAGCTACAATAAAACAAAACGTAGTAACGAAGCTTATGTTGTTAGTTATTTAGCTAATATTGGTGCGCATAGTGTGCATGTAAGTTATCGTGATGACCACAACTCCAGTTTTGGCAACGAACAAACTGGGGGCCTAGGTTACGGCTATCACTTCAATGATTATTGGAGAGCCACAGCAAGCTACGGAAAGGCTTTTAAAGCCCCCACCTTTAACGATTTATACTTTCCAGATTTTTTTGGTTTCGCAACTAGCAATCCTAACTTATCTCCAGAAAAATCAGACAATATAGAGGCAAGCCTTCGCTATGAGAATGAGCATACCAAAGCCAGCATCACGGTCTATGAAAATAAAATCCGCAATCTTATCGCTTTAGATGCGGCTTTCGTTCCTTTTAATGCTAACAAGGCTACTTTAAACGGTGTCACATTAGCTGTTAACCATCAACATAACAACTGGATGTTTGCTGTGAGTGCCGATATACAATCCCCTAGAGATGATGAAACTAACAACTTACTTGTCAGGCGTGCGAACCGGCATGCTAAAGTTAATGTAGGATATCAATGGCACAATTTACGCATTGGTGCTGAAGCAATCAGCAGTAGCAAGCGATACAATGACACGGCTAACCTGCAAGCAATCGCTGGTTATACTTTATTTAACTTAACGTCAGAGTACACATTTAACCCTCAATGGAAACTACACGCTCGCCTCAATAATGTATTTGATAAAAATTATGCACTCGCTTATGACGGCAACCCGAATGCTGGCGGGTTTATTTACAATACACCTGGCAGTAATTTATTTATTAACCTTAAATGGCAGTCAAAATAATTAGACTATCAATA
>JAZGEZ010000112.1:0-3579 GCA_036479055.1 Methylophilaceae bacterium
CATAATCATTGCATAGCCTACAGGTTCGTTCGAGTCTATTGATGTAAATTTACCAAATCCATATTTTGAATTACGAATCACTTGCCATGCACCTCTTGGCTCTGCATATTCAGGTTTGGAGAAATGACGTCTAAGTTCAGTGGTTGGCACACTCATTAAAGAATAGTCATTACCTTTTGCCATAATCTTCCAATTAGGCTCACTATCTTCAGCTGTATGTTCAAGCTGGTAAAGGTACCATTGATCATCGTAGACTAGCTGAAAAATACTTTGAATCGCACCTGTACTTGCGTTTAGTATGAAGTAGATACCTTGATCATCAAGGCTAATGGCTTTGCCATAAGTAGGTAAATTAACAACATTGCTCGTCATAAAACCCCCTGTACTTAATCCCAGTTCCAGTTGAACCAGGTTAAAGTCAGTCTAGCGTAGGCTTAATACAAACCAAGTGAAAAACAAAAGGGGTTTAATTGGCTAATTCTTCAACCTTGAAATACGACAAACCTTAACGCTTCACTTTTTAGTCCAGCCACTAGCGCTTTGAAAATACCAGCCAGATTGTGCTTTATCTATCCACCGCCCAGCAAAGGAGTCACGTATGCCAGCTTCCCATTCCGGGTGGCTGTTAGCAACTGCAATTTCTTTATACAATTTACTACGGTCGGCATTTTCTGCCGCCACTAACCCGTTAATGCCTTGCCGGTCCTTCAATGGCACTGCCTTCGCATCACGGACAGCAACCATGCCGTTGTTGGTTAAGCCTACCGCACCACTATTGTAGTGAGGTGCCAATTGGTTATGGCGTGTTTGCATACTATGCTTTAGGGCATTAATTGCAGGCGTATTGATTTCTAAATTAGGTGCCGCATACACGAAATGTGTAGAAAACAATACCAACATCATCAAACTGCGCATTAAAAAACTTTTCATTATCATTCCTCTTATTTAGACTCTGCGGTATCAGTTTCTGCAGAACCTTTTGATTCAGTGTCTTTTGATCCAGGTTCTTTTTCCTCAGGCTTTTTAGCCGCTTCATCTTCTTTTATCTGCCATACCTCATTAATAATTTCATCTGCCACCTCTTGTGCTGCGGCAGCAGGGAAGTAAATATTAATCGTGACACAAGCTGCCAACAGACCAACTAGTAATAGTACTACTGCATTTCTTTTCATTATTTATCCTTACCTTTAATTCTATTTAACAATTACCTTTGTATTGCTATCGGTAATACGTTTTATTCTAGCTAACAAATCTGACAAACTTACTTTTTTTGTATATCCATTGACATTCACTGCCGGAATCCCACTACCCTTAACGATTATATACCCCCCAGGCGTTGACGCTACACCGCCCATTTCGCAAATATCTCGTCTTAATTTACAACTGATGCCAATTTTATCGTAATTAAACTCTTTAAAAAAACGTAAGAAAGTGCGCTGTAAAGCAACGGCCGTACCCTCGCCACCTAATGCAGTAATATTCTCTACTGCGCGCTGTGATATTTTTTTCACTTGTTTATCGTCATTCGTATTTAAGGAGGCATCAAAACGTACAGGCTTCCAGTTTTCTAAGACCATCCCTTTAATATCACCATCCATTTTTCCTTCTATTGCACCGAAACTATAGGTACGCGTTAACTCGCCCAAGTCCAACCGACGCACATTCAAATCAGCATACATTCGTGTCACCACCCCAAGTGGGTCGTCAATACGCAAGTTATTCATACTGACCGTACCGCCAAACATATTAAATGTCATGGCACCATCCATATTCAATTGCTTATTGGCATAAGTCACTAAAGGTATTTGTCCAGAAATATCACCCTCCATTTGCGGCCAGCCAAGTGCAACACTAAACTCATTAAGTGCGACTGGTTTTAGATCCATACGCAAATGCCAAAACCAATTTTCACCTAGCCAAGCAGCAGAAACATCCTTAAAATTCAACGCGCCATTGAGTACTGGCAACACTAACTCGGGTGCGGTTAACGCATAACGATTTAGCTCAGCTTTTAATTTCGTTTCACCTAGTGGCAGATTGAGCAAATAGCCATTGTAGTATTCAAGTGTAATATTTTGAGCAACATCATAATCCCATGGGATATGTGCATTGACATGACTAAAAGCAAACTTGCCATTTTGGTCTTCAATATTGGCATCAATCAAATTCAGTTCGAAACTGCTTGGCTGCAAGTTTTGCATTTCAAATTGCCAGTTTGCTTTACCAGACACCACTAAGTTCCCAAATGCTGACTTTTCTAATGTTGGCTTGAGAAGGAGCGTATAAAGCCCATTAAAATCAACAGCTTGTGCGGAAACCTTTATGTCCTCCAAGCTTTTTGTTTTAATATTAACTCGCCCTGATGCCTTTATTTCTCCAACTTCACTCACGACAAGCCCAGCTTCCTCGATTTTCACCCACTGCTCATCAAAAGTGCCGCGTGCTTTAAAAACATTGCCCGCCTGACCAAAATAAAAAGGCTGCCAAAACACCTCGCCTTCATCCCAACTTAACTGACCATCCCACCGCCATGCTGCCTTCTCTTTTTTTGCTGTAAGCTGCACATCACCGATTAAGTTCTCACCTGCATGCAACCCTGCCACATCACTAAAATTCGTCCCGTTAAATAAAATATCCAAAGAAAAAGCATTAGGCTGGTGTTCAACATGTACTGAAAAAGGCGTAGAAATCAGCTGTGAGGTAAGCGCTCCGTCGAAGCAATCAATATAGCCAAGCTTTTCGCTGATGAGTGTGCCACATACCAATTGAAATGGAATGAAATCTGGCTCATTCTTAGGCTTAACGGCTGCCTTTAATTTCAGCTTGGGCGACTTGCCTTTTAAATCCACATGAAATTCAGCCTCTTTTAGTTGACCTGCTGGGGTGTCGATAGATTCAATACTGATTTGTATGCTAGAGACTGCATAAACAGATTCGCTGAAAAATAGAAAAACAGCTAGAAACCCTGTAGCAATAGATCCTTTTGTTCTGCGGCTAAGCATTTGATGTAAAGAGCATGACCTAAGCTGGAAACACACCTGTAGAAAGGTAGCGATCACCACGGTCACAAACAACACTGACAATCACTGCATTTTCAAGCTGTTTTGATAACTGTAATGCCGCATAAAGTGCACCGCCGCTTGAAACGCCTGCAAAGATACCTTCTATCATCGCTAATTGACGTGTCGTGTCTTCGGCTTGTTTTTGATTAACGTGTACTAAGGTATCTACACGGCTTTTATCAAAAATCTTTGGCATGTATTCGGCTGGCCATTTACGGATGCCTGGAATTTTCGCGCCGTCTTCTGGTTGCACACCAATAATTTGAATATTAGTATTTTGCTCTTTTAAAAAGCGTGAAGTCCCCATAATTGTACCGGTGGTGCCCATACTCGAAACAAAGTGGGTGATTTTGCCGCCCGTATCGCGCCAAATCTCAGGGCCTGTTCCTTCATAGTGCGCTTGCGGGTTATCCATATTGCCAAACTGATCCAACACGACCCCTTCGCCCTCGGCTTGCATCTTCATTGCCACATCACGTGCTAACTCCATGCTGCCATCTTGCGGGGTTAACACCAA
>JAZGEZ010000113.1:0-30747 GCA_036479055.1 Methylophilaceae bacterium
GTCACAATAGGTGTCGCAACAACCATGGCTGCGTTTGCACCACTTATCTTTAGTACTGGTACGCTCGGGCAGATTATTAGGGTTATTCCTATCGTTGTTATTCCAATCTTGGCAATATCGTTACTAGAGGCCTATTGTATTTTGCCTGCTCACCTTTCTAGTCCGAGTCGCTGGAGCAAAGGAATTATGCGCCAAATACGTGAGAAGGTGACGAGTACATTGCACGTATTTCTAGAAAAAGGGTTGATGCCATTTGCGCGCTTTTGTATGGCGTGGCGTTTTGCTGTGTTAGCCGCTTTTTTAGCGTTCGCTATAGTCACTGCGGCAATGGTCAAGTCTGGCACTATTCGATTTATCTTCTTTCCACAGGTTGAAAGTGATCGCGTTACTGTCGATGTCCGTATGGCGATTGGTACACCATTTAAAGTAACCGAGCAGACCATGCTGAATATTGAAAAAGAGGTTCAAGCAGTGAAAGGCGAGGTGGAAGCTGGCGAGAGTACTGTTTTTGAAAGCATCTCATTAAGCATAGGAGAAAGTGCATCTGAAGGCGGCGCGGGCGGCTCTGGTAGAGGGCCTAGTAGTGGCAATCATATTGGCCAAATAAAAATTCAGCTTGTACCCTCAGGATTCCGCGCACAGTCGGCAGCAGATATTGAAGCAATGGTACGTAAAAAAATAACGTCCTTCCCCAATATTGAAACGCTGTCATTTAAGAGCTCTTTGACCGGGGAAGAGCCTGATATTGAAATTGAAATAACACATCCTGAAGAAAGTGAGCTCAATAAAGCCTCTGGGGAGCTAAAGACGCTTATTCGCGAAATAGAGGGGACAAAAGAAGTCTCTGATAGCTATGAAGCAGGTAAAACCGAATATATATTTGAGCTAACTGATGAGGGTTTAGCGATAGGCTTATCACCACTTGAATTGGGTCGTCAACTACGCGCTGCATTTTTTGGCATTGAAGTGCAGCGTTTCCAACGGGGCCGTTCCGAAGTCATTGTTTATGCCCGCTACCCGAAAAAAGAGCGTGAAGATTTGAGCGCACTTAGTCAATTGCGTATTCGTTTGCCTGATGGCTCACAGGTGCCCCTTGGTGTCGTGGCAACAACGAGAGAGCAAAGTGGGTTTTCGCAAATTAAAACAGTTAACGGACATTTAGTAGTGAGTGTGACTAGCGATGTTGACTATGCGGTCACCACGCCAAATGATGTTATTGATAAATTAAAAACAGAGATACTGCCGACCTTGCAAGCACGTTTTCAAGGGCTTTCATATAGCTTTGAGGGGGAAAGTCGAGAACAAGCGGAAGATATTGCTAGCATAGGAAATAACATGCTGATTGCCTTGATGCTTATCTATGTTTTACTAGGCTCACTATTACGCAGTTATATCCAGCCGCTTATTGTTATGACGGCCATTCCTTTTGGTGTGGTTGGCGCAACATGGGGGCATTTTCTTTTAGGACATGACCTAACCTTTATTTCTTTATTTGGTATTGTTGCTTTGTCTGGGGTAGTCGTTAATGACAGTGTTGTATTGGTCGACCATTACAATAAGAAAAAAGACTCTGGAGAAAGTACATATAATGGCCTTTTATCAGCCATTCATCGTCGTTTCCGACCTATTTTTCTGACGACACTGACAACGAGTCTTGGTTTGTTGCCAATTTTGTTAGAAACCAGTCGGCAAGCGCAATTTCTTATTCCTATGGTAATTTCTTTAGCAACAGGGATTGTTTTTTCTACCGTTGTTATTCTTATCCTTGTCCCTATCTTGATACTGATTGTTGATGATGTGAAACATTTATTTAATCAGGCTATGCACCTGTTTTAATCAATGCACCAGCTTGCCGGCTTTGTGTGGCATTTTGTCGCTAAATATCGCCGCGACATCAATGGCATCAAATGCATATTGTTTATTGCAATAATCACAATTAATTTCAATTTTTTCTTGTTCAGACAGTATTGAATCAACCTCACTTTCCCCTAACATCTTTAACATGCTAGCTACGCCATTGCGATTGCATTGACAGTGAAAGTGTATCGGTTTGGCTTCAAATAAACGGACATCCTCTTCATTGAATAGATTATTTAATAGGTGTTCTGCTGAAAAAGATTGTAGCTCTTCATCATTTACAGTGTTTGCTAATAGACCAATGCGGTTCCAAGCATCAGCGTCATGTGTAGGGTGTTCTGGCAATTTTTGTAACAGCATGCCTGCTGCTTTCTTTCCATTGCAACTAAGCCACAATTTTGTATCTATTTGCTGAGAACGGCTCATGTAGTTTTCTATCATTTCCGCGATGCTATCGCCCTCAATAGGGACAACGCCTTGATACTTCTCACCTGCTTTAGGATCTAGCGTAATAATGCAATGGCCTGATTTAATTAAATCTAAGAAGTTAGCATCATCAGCAATATCACCATCCCACTTTGCCGTGGCACGTATACCCATATCTGAGCTACATTCAACAACAAGCAATTTCAGCTGCCCCTTATTTTGTATTTGCAGCACTAATGTGCCATCCATTTTTAATGTAGAGGTTAACAATGCGCTTGCAGCCATTAATTCACCCAATGCTTTTTTAATCACCGGCGGTAAGCTTTGATGTTCTAAAGCATTCTGATAGGTGTCATTCAAATGGACTAGGTTGCCTCGAATAGGGGTGTTTTCGAATAAAAATTGGTGTAGTAAATCATTTTGCATAGGTACAAATTATAGCATTTGATATTTTTTAGGCTGAGTATAAAATATTTTTTTAAATAGTATTGACACTGCAAATGATAACTATTATCATTTGCATTAGTGATATAAGGTTAACAAAGGAGACATCAGGTGAAAGTGAAAGTATTAGCGTTATCAGTGTTGATTGGTTTTGCATCTTCAGGGGTGATGGCAGCTTCAATTGAAGACAAAATTGACTTGCTGCAAGAGGAAATAGAGCAGCTTAAATTACGAGCAGAGCAGGCAGACAAAAGAAGCGCTGGTGGTATACAAGGTTTTGTAGATAGAACAACAATCGGTGGTTACGGTGAGCTACACTACAACAACTATAGAGGGGATACACCGGCTGGCAAAAAACAAAAAAATGACGAAATAGATTTTCATCGCTTTGTATTATTCTTTGGTCATAAATTTAATGATTGGATTAGCTTTAAATCTGAGCTTGAATTAGAGCATGCGATTGCTGGTGACGGTAAAGCGGGTGAAATTGAGCTAGAACAAGCTTATTTGGACTTTGCGCTGAATAACCATTACAACGTAAAAGCAGGTTTGTTTTTAATCCCAATGGGCCTCATCAATGAAACACATGAACCACCAACCTTTTATGGTGTTGAGCGTAATGAGGTAGAGAAGCGCATTATTCCTTCTACGTGGTGGGAAGCTGGCGCAGGGGTATATGGCGAAGTGACCGAAGGACTTAACTATCAAGTCAATGTAACCTCTAGCTTAAATGCTAATAAATTTAAAACAGGTTTTGCCGATGGTGTACGTGGCGGCCGTCAGAAAGTCGGTAAGGCTAACGCTGAGAACCTAGCTGTTTCAGGGGCTTTAAATTACAACGGCATTCCAGGATTGACATTTGGCGGTGCTTTTTTCACTGGAGAAACCGGTCAGAATGTTAATAGCGGCGTCGATGCAAGATTAACGCTTTGGGATGTACATGCACGTTATCAAAAAGATCGGTTAGATATGCGCGCTTTATATGCAAAAGGCCATTTAAGTGATGCAGCGGAACTTAAAGATGCAACAGGTATCAATGCGGCTGAAGACTTTTACGGGTGGTATGCTGAAGCGGCTTATCATGTGTGGAAACATGGTGAGCAGAGTTTTGCGCCATTTGTGCGTTATGAAAAATGGGATACGCATGCCGATGTACCCAATAATGTAGTACGTAATAATGACAATAAAAACAATATCTGGACAATCGGTGCTAATTACTACCCACACCCATCAGTTGTGGTCAAAGCTGATTATCAAAAGTTTGATGATCCAGATGGTAGTAAAGGTGATAAGCGCCTAAACCTCGGTTTGGGTTATATGTTTTAAATAACTCTATTGATAGGATAAAAAGCGATGGTAAACCTACCGTCGCTTTTGTGCGTTGATAGAAATGTTGAGATGATAAAAATTAGAAACTACAAATTGATCAATAAGGTAAAGGTGCTGGGGATTGTATTGCCACTACTGTTAATCACACTTTCAATGAAGGTGTGGGCGGATACTCAATACCTAACGACTGAACAATTTTTAACGGAGCATTTAACATCTGAGATACCGAAGCCATCTACTTTGTGGTTAGTTAAAGATCTTGTAAAGCCAGCGAAGAAAATATTAGGTCATGCGCCCTATCAATTAAGACAGCGTTACTGGCAGCAAGGGAATAAAACGGCTTGGATATTAGAAGAAATTGGCAAGGTGGAATTTATTACCGCTGGTTTTGTTGTAGAAGACGGTAAAATTGCGCAAGTACGTGTACTCACCTATCGTGAAAGTCGTGGCGGGGAGGTGCGTTATTCTGCCTTCTTAAAGCAGTATTTTGGCGCAGTACTAAAAGAAAATAATTTTCTAAGTCAACATATTGATGGTATCTCTGGTGCGACATTATCCGTAAGATCGATGACGCGCATGGCGAGGCTGGCGCTTTACTATGATGCGCTGAGTAAGCAAAAAGAGTAAAAGTTTGCACTATGGGTTTTTATGTTATGGACTTTTATGCTACGGATTAAAATGACTTAACCCTGATTTTTAACACTTTAGGAACACGGTTGGCATCCCAGTTTTTTTTTGCCCATTCCCAGCAACCATTTAAATCTGCCTGTTTAAGTTGCTCAACAGGACCTTGATTTAAAAAGCTAAGTGCATGCCATAGCTGCGTAATCATGTCTTGTGTCTGAATGGCGGGGGCTAACGTTTGTTTGCTAAGCTTTTGCCCATCTGCATTGGTCGCAATAGGGATATGCATATAAGCGGGTGTTTTAAATGCCAATAAGGACTGTAAATAGATTTGCCTAGGTGTTGAGTTAAGCAAATCTGCACCTCTTGCGATATGGGTTATCCCTTGCTCTGCATCATCCACAACCGTTGCTAATTGGTAGGCAAATAACCCATCGGCTCGCTTAAGCACATAGTCTCCAGTGTCATGGGCTAAGTTTTGTTCGGTTTCACCTTGAATAGCATCTTTAAAACGAATGGGTTGGTTGATTGTTTTTACACGCCAGGCAATTGGGTGGTCTTTCTTGATGGGTTGTTGCAAGCAGGTTTGAGGGTAGATAGCGCCTTCTACCCCTAAGTGTGAAGCTGAATCAGCAACCTCTTTTCGCGTGCAGCTGCAGGGATAGGCCGACTGTTTGTTTTGTAATGTAGATAAAGCCTCTGCATAGGCTTTGTGTCTTTGGTTTTGATACATTGGATTGCTATCCCACTCGAACCCAAAAGCTTCCAAAGTGCTGAGTATGCACGCTGCCGCGCCATCAATCTCTCTTAGTTTATCTAGGTCATCCATCCGCACAAGCCATTTGCCGTTATGTGTTTTTGCTTCTAGGTAGCTTGCAACAGCAGCAACGAGAGAGCCGAAATGTAAAGGTCCAGTAGGCGAGGGAGCAAATCGGCCAATATAAGACATAGGTTCAGTGTACAGGTTGCTGGTAGGGTGGAATATGCCAGTTTTGTAATTGCTTGCCTAATAATTCTAAATGGCAGCTTAGTCGGCTATGGCCATCTGCACTAACTTCGAATTCATAAAGACGTATAAGCTGTACTTGACCATTACTATTGCGACCAAGCCGGGTTCTTTTGCAAGCAACAGTGTCATCCAATAGTTGTAAGTGGTAACGACCAGCCAACTCTCTACCTACATACACTGCAATTTCACGTTTAGTGATTGTGTCGGACCAGTACCAAGCGATTAGTAGAATAAGGATAAGTAGTAATATTTCGAACATTAAAATTTATTTCTTTTAGGATAAAGTCACAATGTAGACGTTGTTAAAGGTATTATATTTCAATCTATTATGCAGTCAATTAACCGCATCGTTAAGTTACGCCACCTATGACAATACAAGAACGCGAACATCAAGCATTAGAAGTGTATATCAAACTGCTAAAAAACAAAGGTTTCGACCCAGAAACTTTTGTAACACGCACAGATTTTTTAAATAAACTGATGCCAATGTTAGCAGGCAAAGCGGGGGCAGGCGGTGTTTATCGGCTAATATTAGAAAACCTAATGGACTCTGTCCCTGAGGATGAATGGCCTGAAAGTTTAATTATTGCTCGGGAGTATTACCCGTTCTGGCTGAATGATATTAAAGCGATTGCTAGGCTAAGCCAAGGTGTAACTAAAGATACTTTGCCGGTGGATTGGAAGCCAATTCAAGCGCAGTTAGCTGAGCTATGGTATGCGGTTGATGGAGAGAAATTTGCTAGAACGGATAGCTGGGCGTTAAAAGCCTATACCAAAGCGCTCAGAAACGAAAATGCTGACCAAACGCTAGTCGATACACGCTTAAAACTGGCTAAAATTTTATTGGTACGGCTAAGTGATGCACCAGACAGGAGCAACCAAGCTTACCGCACAACAGTTGACGCAACGCTTCCACTTTTTGAAATCAAAAAAAACAGGCGATTATTCTTAGTGGTCGTACGGGAATTTTTCCATTTTTGGGCAGGGAACCCGGAAGCAGAAAAACATATCCTCAATACCAACACAGTAAGCATGCTGTAAATTTCGCCCACTTTTGGTGCGACGCACAGGCATTCGCACACTATAGGTGCACACTTCCGCCTCTTTTAAATTAAAGTAATTTATAATCAGCAGCTTAGCTTCTGGCGCAAATTTTGCTTTTTTTTACTGACATAAAACAATGACATATAGGGTGGGGTAAATGGAACAATTAGTCACAGCAAACGATACTTTATTCGTATTGTTAGGCGCTATTATGGTGCTGGCAATGCATGCAGGTTTTGCCTTTCTAGAAGTTGGTACGGTACGTAGTAAAAACCAAGTCAATGCTTTAGTTAAAATTTTGGTGGATTTTTGCGTGTCTACCATTGCGTATTTTTTCATCGGTTATAGTATTGCCTATGGCGTTACTTTCTTCAGTGGGGCAGAAGTGCTCGCTGCTAAAAGTGGTTTTGAGTTAGTTAAATTCTTTTTCTTACTTACCTTTGCGGCGGCTATCCCAGCGATTGTTTCAGGCGGTATTGCAGAGCGTGCGAAATTCAACCCGCAAGTTGCTGCTACTTTCTTATTGGTAGGCTTCGTCTACCCATTTTTTGAAGGTATTGTGTGGAATGGTCATTATGGTATTCAAGATTGGTTTACCAACCAATTTGGCGTTGCATTCCATGATTTTGCTGGTTCAGTCGTGGTGCATGGCATGGGTGGTTGGTTAGCTTTGGTGGCTGTTATTTTACTTGGTGCACGTACCGATCGGTATAGTAAAGATGGCAAAGTCCACGTTCACCCACCTTCAAATATTCCATTCCTAGCATTAGGCGCCTGGATACTGACAGTAGGCTGGTTTGGCTTTAACGTAATGTCTGCGCAAAGCATTCAAGGTATTTCTGGTTTGGTTGCGGTTAACTCATTAATGGCATTAGTAGGTGGTACGTTGGCAGCACTTGTGTTTGGCAAAAATGATCCTGGTTTTGTACACAACGGGCCATTGGCAGGATTAGTAGCGGTATGTGCTGGGTCGGATATTATGCATCCACTAGGTGCTTTAGCAACGGGTTTAGTCGCGGGCGGCTTGTTTGTATGGGCATTTACTTACACGCAAAATCGCTTGAAAATTGACGATGTCTTAGGTGTATGGCCATTGCATGGTTTATGTGGTGCTTGGGGCGGTATAGCTGCTGGTATCTTTGGCATGAAAGCACTCGGCGGGATGGGTGGTGTTAGTTTGCCTGTACAGGTGCTTGGTACTTTAATGGGTGTTTCTGTTGCCTTAATTGGTGGTTTAATTGTTTATGGTTTGCTAAAACAAACCATGGGTATTCGCATGACAGATGAAGAGCAATTCAATGGGGCGGATATCAGTATTCATAAAATCAGTTCTACGTTTGAATGATAAAAAGCAGTATTGACGGTAGTGAATAAAAAAAGAGACGCAATCAGCGTCTCTTTTTTATATTGTAAGCCAGCCTAGAACAGTTCAATATCTTAACTGTCATTGTTCTCTTTATTCTGAGAGCACACCAGAAGCGATTAATTGTTCATGTTGAGATACTTGGTTCCTACCATTATTTTTTGCATGGTACAAAGCCATATCCGCACGATCTATTGTTTTAGAAGGTATGTCGAGCGCTTCAATTTTTGTAAAGCCGCAGCTGACGGTCACTTTCCCAGTTTTGGGGAAATCATAATGAGCAATGACTTGCCTAAACCGGTTTAATATTACGCTAATGGTTTCATCATTAGCACATTTGAATATACCAATAAACTCCTCACCACCAAATCTGAATAACAAATCGTCATCTCTAAAATTTTTATGCGTTAAACGTGAAAACAACAACAACACTTCATCGCCAGCCAGGTGTCCGTATGCATCATTGACGCGTTTAAAATGGTCGATGTCAAAAATAGCTAAATAAGCTGACTCGTTAGCATCGGCGTTAGGCTCTTTTTTTCTGCTAAGTAATTCAGCGATAATGCTGCTTATTTTCTGATCAAACGTTTTCCGGTTTAATAAGCCAGTCAGGCTATCTCGTTCATTTTCATTCATGAGAGAAATGAAGTTGTGATAGATTCTTAAGATTTGAATAATAAGGTCATGGTTGCACGTATCGTGACTTTCTTCTACGACGATAATGGCAAGCGGTTGTATTTTTGAGCACATCAATGGGAATAGCATTAGTTTTTTATCTTGATGTTGGATGCTAGTAATTTCTGCTTTGCTCAAGCACTGAGACAAAGGGCCAATTAAGCCTTCTTGTATTTGTGTATCCTTGGGCAATGTTTCAGATTTTAAAAGTGCATATTTAGCTCTGTTGATGTTGCCTGCACTATACATCTGCATATTTTTTATATCAGCCAATGCGAATAAAGTTTGCGCTAACCCAAACTCAAGTGCATTAGAGTCTTTTTCATTCGTTAGCGTAATAATATTTTCTAAAACTGCTTCTAATTTAGCTTTTGACATGGTGGCAATCAATCGTCATTAAACGTAATGATGACAATTATCCCGATTTCTTTGAGAATCGATTGATCGAACAACGCCAATAAATGAACTTACTTTTAAATTGTAGTGATAGGTAAAATGACACCACATGCTAAACTTAGGGATGACTTTATTTCATGTGATTATTCCTGCAGCTGGTACAGGAGCGCGGATGGAAAATGTGCTACCTAAGCAGTATTTACAGCTCGCAGGGCAGCCCATTATTTCGCATATTATTCAAACCTTTTTTAACCATCCACGCATTGCTAGTATCCATCTAGCATTAAGCCCTAAGGATGCATTTTGGAACAGCCTTTCACTCAATTCAGGCAGTCGGTTACATATTCATTACACGGGTGGTAATAGCCGTTCCGAAACGGTTTTGAATACACTTGAAGCAATTGATGTAGATGATAATGATTGGATATTAGTACATGACGCAGCGAGACCTGGGCTAAGTAATAAGGCGCTCACTAGGTTATTAGACACATTAGGAGACGATGATGTTGGCGGTTTATTGGCTTTGCCAGTAGCTGATACTATCAAAAAATCTAACGAAGTAAACCAGGTAGAAAAAACGGTATCTAGACAAAACTTATGGCAAGCACAGACGCCACAAATGTTTCGTTGTACCACGCTTAAACAAGCATTAATTGATTTTGAAGGGCAGCCTACTGACGAAGCTGAAGTGATAGAAGCGATGGGCCTAAGTCCTAAGTTAGTGCTAGGTGAGTTAAAAAACTTAAAAGTTACCTATCCAGAAGACTTGGCGTTATTAGAAGTGTTGTTTGAAAAATCAGAAGGAAATATTTCATGCGAATAGGACAAGGGTTTGATGTGCATCGCTTAGTCAAAGGACGGAAGTGTATTATTGGCGGCGTAGAAATACCACATGACAAAGGCTTAGATGGGCATTCAGATGCCGATGTTTTGTTGCACGCCATTTGTGACGCACTATTAGGCGCTGCTGGTTTAGGTGATATAGGAAAACACTTTCCACCGACAGATGATCAGTACAAAGGGGTTGATTCGCGCACATTGTTGCGCCATGTCGTGCGGTTGCTAACCGATAAAAGTTTTGGCATAAGCAATATCGATGCAACGGTTATTTGCGAGGCACCAAGATTAAGCACACATACCGAAACAATGTGTGCAAATATTGCAGAAGATTGTGCGATTGATGCGAGCCAAGTCAACATTAAGGCCACGACGACAGAAAAACTTGGTTTTACAGGGCGAGGTGAAGGCATTGCTGCCGAAGCGATGTGCTTGATTGTGCCTAGTTAGGTTTAGCCAACATTATGTTCTCTTGGTTTGAGCAGTTAGTTAACCCTTTTCCTCGTCATGTTGTACAGGCTCCGCCTAAAAACTTTTGGGCATTTGTCTGGGACTGCACCGAAGGTATGCGACCTTTTCTGTTTGGGATGACCATGCTAACAGCACTTCTTGGGGTGTTTGAGGCGCTACTGTTTGCCATGATGGGCAAAGTAGTTGATTGGCTAGGCAGCACACCGCCAGCGCTGTTTTGGGGTTTAGAGAAACACACCTTGTTTATTTTGGCCGTGGTTTTAATCACGAGTACCTTGCTACTTGGCTTGCAAACTCTAATAAAACACCAGTCGCTAGCCGGCAACTTTCCCATGCGTATGCGTTGGAACTTTCACCGATTAATGCTTAATCAAAGCATGAGTTTTTATCAGGATGAGTTCGCAGGCCGCGTGTCAGCAAAAGTGATGCAAACCGCACTTGCCGTAAGAGATGTTTGGTTTATTGTCGCTGAGATTCTAGTCTTTGTAACGATTTACTTTACGACCATGGTTGCAGTAGTGGGTAGCTTTAATCCACTAATCATTTTGCCTTTTCTAGGGTGGTTGTCATTGTATTCAGGCGTACTCATTTATTTCGTACCAAAGTTGAGCAAAGTTTCCCAAAGGCAAGCAGATGCACGTTCGCTCATGACAGGACGTATTACCGATGCTTATACCAATATCAGCACGGTTAAGCTTTTCTCACATGCAGGGCGCGAGGCTGTTTATGCACAAGGGGCTATGGATGAGTTTTTAGGGACTGTGCATAAGCAAATGCGTTTGGTGAGTAGCATTGAGACAATTAATCATTTGTTAAATATGTTGCTTATTATTGCTAGTGGTGGCTTTGGATTGTGGTTATGGACAAAAGGTCAGATGAGTGTGGGCGGTATTGCCGCGATTGCCGCGATGTGTTTACGTTTAAATGGTATTTCACATTGGGTAATGTGGGAGATGACCTCTCTATACGAACAAGTCGGTACAGTGCAAGATGGCATTAATACGCTATCAATGCAGCACAGCATAGTAGATGCCCCTGATGCAAAACCTTTACAGGTTGAAAATGGTGCTGTGCAATTTAATAAAGTGACATTCGCCTATCCAGAACAAAAAGAGATATTAGATGATTTTCAGTTAACTATTAAGCCTGGTGAAAAGATTGGCTTAGTAGGACGTTCTGGTGCAGGTAAGTCCACGGTGGTTAATTTGCTTTTACGCTTTTATGAGGTGCAGGAGGGTGAGATTTTAATCGACCAACAAAACGTAAAAGAGGTAACGCAAAACAGTTTGCGCGAACAGATTGGCATGGTCACGCAAGACACCTCTTTATTACACCGCAGCGTCCGCGATAATATTTTATATGGCCGCCCAGATGCTAGTGACACAGAAATGATTGCTGCAGCTAAACGTGCGGAGGCACATGTCTTTATTCTAAGTTTACGCGATGCCAAAGGTCGTAAAGGTTATGATGCGCATGTAGGAGAGCGAGGCGTCAAGCTATCTGGCGGCCAGCGTCAACGCATCGCTATTGCACGTGTCATGCTTAAAGATGCGCCTATATTGTTATTAGATGAGGCGACTAGTGCATTAGATAGTGAAGTAGAAGCTGTCATCCAAGAGAGCCTATATAACCTGATGGAGGGTAAGACTGTTGTTGCTATCGCACATAGGTTGTCAACGATTGCTGCAATGGACCGATTGATTGTGTTGGATGAGGGTAAGATCGTAGAGGAGGGCAGTCATCAAACTTTATTAAATAGAAAAGGGCTTTATGCCAATTTCTGGGCACACCAAAGTGGCGGTTTTTTAGGGGAGTAAAAATACATAAAGTTGCTACTTATTCTGTCTTTTTCACGTGGAGCAATGATTCAAAAAAAGGGGCTGCTATGCAACCCCTTTAGTTAAATGAAAATTATACTTTAGCCATGAACTCTACTTCATGCGCCGCTGGTGCAGGCCATTTGTTTTCTGCAATCGTTGCGGCTATCGCCTTATTGGTGTCGAATAAAACTTGCCAATAATGGTCGTTATGACAGAAAGGGCGCACACAAAACTCTGGACCTTCGTCAGTGAATGACAAAACCTCAACCTCCGGTGCTTGAGCGGTGGAAACGTTAGGAACCTTAACCACGACTGCTCTTAATTTGGTGAGCACCTCGGCAACATTAACACTGTGGTAAGTTTTTAATACGCAATCGACGCGGCGGTATGGCTGTGCAGAAAAGTTCTTAATATTGTCACTGAAAATTTTATTATTACCAATAATCGTCGTCACATTATCAATGGTTAAAATGGTTGAGGTAAATAAGTTAATTTCAGTAACAGTACCTTCAACATCACCTGCAAATATATAATCGCCTACTTTAAAAGGCCGTAATACTTGCATAAATACACCCGCTGCAAAATGCGCTAACAACCCACCCCATGCAGCACCAATAGCCAAACCCGCCCCAGCTAATAATGCGGCAAATGATGTTGTTTCAATGCCAAAACGACTTAGAATAAACATCACCAACATCACGGTGAGTACAACACTTAATATACTAACAATATAACGTGTTAGTGTCGCATCTAGCTTTCCAGCTCGTTCTATGCTGAGGCCGACGATATGCACTATTTTTTTAATTACCCAGCGACCAATAACCCATATCAATATAGCGGCTACAAAATTGATGGCGATATCAACACCACGTGTGCTAATAAAGTTCAGTACGGTTTCAAAGTTCATTTTAATCTCCAAATTATTTGTTATTTATATCATGACAATCGTTTTTAAGCTTTTAATAAGACTATCACAGCACCACTACCACCATCTTGTTGTTTGGCTTGTGCATAGGCAATCACCTCATCTTTTTGCATGAGCCAGCCGCGTAATTTATTTCTAAGCACAGGTTCGCGGTTCTTGGAGCCTAGGCCTTTGCCATGCACAATCCGTACGCAACGAACACCACGTTTTTTACAATCAGAAATAAAGGATGAGACATAGGCTCTTGCTTCATCGCTAATTAAACCATGTAAGTCAATATGTGCTTGGATTACCCAATGACCACGCCTTAGTTTTCTCAGAACTATTGGTGATTGTCCTTCACGTAGGTAAAGTAGTTCTTCACCGCTTTCTTGTTCATGTGCTGGTATGTAATGGTCGCTAAGGGAGTCGACTAAGGCTTGCCGCTCATCCCGGATAAACTGCTTGGGAACAGGCTTGGGTTTTTTAGTGGGGTGCTGCGCTACTTTCTTGATTTTAATCAGGCGTGTACCCTTTACCGCCTGTTTAAAAAGGTCTACAGCATTATCACTGTCATCATTCGTGCTCATGTAACTATGATATTGCAAAAGTGATGTAGTGCAAAGCTAACCTAGTTTGTCATCGGCAATGTGGTATTTTGGATCTTCAAACAGGTTAACTTCTATCATCCCTTTTGCATTGTTTAACAGCTCTGCGCAGTCGGCACTTAAGTGCTTTAAGTGTAAAGTTTTACCTGCAGCAACGTATCTGGAAGCAAGTGCATCAATCGCTTCTAGTGCGGAGTGATCAACAACTCTGGCTCGGCCAAAATCAATAACCACATCTTGAGGGTCTTCTTTTGGTGTGAATAGTTGTTGAAATGTGGCGATAGAGGCAAAGAATAATGAGCCATTGAGTTCATAGGTTTTCCAACCGTTTTCGTCAGTGGATGATGTTGCATGAATGTCTTTTGCATGCTCCCAAGCAAAAACTAGTGCAGAAAAAATGACACCAACAATCACAGCGATTGCTAAGTCAGCAAACACGGTAATAATGGCGACTAACAAGCCGACAAAAATATCAGGTTTAGGAACCTTACCAAATAATCTAAAACTGCCCCATTCAAAGGTTTTTTCTGCCACCACAAACATAACGCCAATAAGCGCTGCGAGTGGGATCATCTCAATCCATTTGGATGCAAACAAGATAAATGAGAGTAGAAATACCGATGTTGCGATGCCAGAGAGGCGCTTTAGCGCGCCGTTGTTAATATTAATCATGCTTTGACCAATCATCGCACAACCACCCATACCACCAAAAAAACCAGTGACAATATTGGCAGCACCCTGTGCAAGAGATTCACGATTTGGTTTACCACGTGTGTTGGTCATATCATCAATTAAATTTAATGTTAGCAGCGTTTCAATTAGACCAATTGCTGCTAGGATTAGAGAGTAAGGAAATATGATTTTCAGCGTTTCTAAATTCCAAGGGACTTCTGGCATGTGGAATGTAGGCAGACCACCCGCTATTGAGCCTAAGTCGCCAACGGTTTTAGTGTCGATACCTAACGCAATTGCGCCAATAGAGACGACTAGTATTGCGGCAAGTGTTGATGGAAAGGCTTTTGTTAATTTAGGCAATAGGTAGATGATGGCAATCGTCAGCGCTATTAAGGCTAGCATCGTATAAAGCGGCATGCCTGACATCCATTGTGATGTGCCATCCGTCGCCGTTGTTTTGAAGTGTCCAAACTGAGCGATAAAGATAACCATCGCCAAGCCGTTAACAAAACCTAGCATCACAGGGTGTGGCACCATGCGAATAAATTTACCAAGTTTTGCAAAGCCAAACACTATTTGTAGAAGCCCCATTAATACAACGGTTGCAAAAAGGTATTCAACGCCGTGCTGCACGACCAGTGCCACCATAACAACTGCGAGTGCGCCTGTTGCGCCAGAAATCATCCCTGGACGTCCACCCATTACTGAGGTGATTAGACAGACGATAAATGCGGCATACAAGCCAGTAAGCGGTGATACATGCGCAATTAACGCAAAAGCAATTGCCTCTGGCACCATTGCCAAAGCGACGGTTAGCCCGCTAAGTACATTAGTTTTAATTTCTTGTGTGCTGTAATTAAACATGGAGTTCCTAGTAAAAAACGACTGGTATTTTGCGTGATCTGATTCAAAGATTCGGCATTATCTCACATTAGGCTTTAGTGACAAGCCAAGCTTTATTGATTAAAAAAAGCGCCTCTAGTATTAGTTAGGGGCGCTTTGTAGAGGTGCTGTTTATATTGATTTTTAGTTAGTCAAATAGCGTTCTGCATCTAACGCCGCCATACAGCCAGTGCCGGCACTGGTAACGGCTTGGCGGTAGATATGATCTTGTACATCGCCTGCTGCAAATACACCAGGCACGCTGGTGGCAGTAAAATTACCTTTGCGTCCTGCTTCGGTAACGATGTAGCCACCTTCCATTTCTAACTGCCCTTTAAAGATGTCGGTATTTGGCTTATGGCCAATGGCAATAAACACACCCTTTACATTGATTTCTGTCGTACTGTCATTCTTGGTGTCTTTAAGACGCATGCCTGTCACGCCCATGTCGTCACCCAATACTTCATCTAATGTCTTGAATGTTTGCAGTTCAATTTTACCTTCTTCAACACGCGCCATGAGCTTGTCGACTAAAATGGCTTCGGCTTTAAATGTGTCACGCCTGTGTACCAATGTCACTTTGCTCGCAATATTCGCTAAGTAGAGTGCTTCTTCAACAGCCGTATTGCCGCCTCCCACAACTGCAACTTCTTGGTTTTTATAGAAAAACCCATCACAAGTGGCGCAAGCTGATACACCTTTTCCTGCAAATGTTTCTTCACTAGGAATGCCCAGGTACTTAGCGGATGCGCCAGTAGCAATAATCAATGCATCACAAGTGTATTCACCAGAGTCACCTTCTAAACGGATTGGTTTTTCACTTAGGCGTGTGGTGTGAATATGATCAAAAATCATCTCAGTATTAAAACGCGCTGCATGCTTTTCAAAACGTGCCATTAACTCTGGCCCCAATACGCCATCTGCATCTGCTGGCCAATTGTCAACATCGGTCGTTGTCATCAGTTGACCACCTTGAGCAATGCCAGTAATCAATACGGGATTAAGGTTTGCACGTGCCGCATAAACTGCAGCTGAATAACCTGCAGGGCCTGAGCCTAAAATAAGTAAGTGGGCGTGTTTGGTCGGCATCTGTTAACTTTCTTTTGACTATTAATTAAATTTATCACTGCATTCTATCAATAAGACACGCTTAATGACATTCGGTTTTGCTATAATCGGCAAATAATTTAAATTATTTTAAGGTTAATAATAGTTTGTATCTTAAGAAAAAGTCAGGGTCAGAGAAAAAGTCTGGGTCAGTAAGAAAACAAATAGAAACACCAAAAAGCGATAAGCAACTTCACCATGCTTTTCTTGTACGTGAAGCCTGGTGGCTGATTTTGGGACTATTTGGCATCTTCTTAATGGTTGCCCTTGCTTCATTTAACCCCCAAGACCCTTCGTTCTCACATATGGCGAGTGTGAATGCTGACATTCACAACTTAGTTGGCAAGGTTGGTGCTTTTGTCTCAGATATATTATTAAATGTATTTGGTTTCTCTGCTTGGTGGCTGGTTGCGCTTGTGTTTTATTTAGTCTGGCTAAGGTACCATCAAATCGAAGCTAAGGATCAAGAGCGCCCAATCTTTCTCTTTAATATTGCAGGGTTTTTCTTATTGATTGCGGCCTCTTGTGCGCTCGAAGCTGGACATCTCATTGATTTGCCAGCGAGCTTACCAGACCAACAAGGTGGCATGCTCGGACCTTTGATAGACAATGTGTTTCGTGGTTTGATTGGTTATATCAGCACTACGATGCTGTTGTTTTTATTATTTGCGGTTGGATTTAGTTTCTTTACTGGCTGGTCTTGGATTCTGATGACTGAAAAGCTAGGGGCAGGTATTATCTATGTCTACGAGTGGATTGCAGAAAAACATAATGATTGGCAAGATAGGGAAGTCGGTAAGGTTGTAGGCCAGGAACGTTCGCAATATGTAGAATATGAACGCAAACGCTCAGAAGATAGAACACCAATCGAGATTAAGCCAGCTAAAACAAAGATTGTAAAAAGTGAACGGGTATTAAAAGAAAAACAAGTCTCATTATTTGCATCAGACCCAGATTCTCCTTTGCCCCCGTTACGCCTGTTAGATGAGGCCACTAACACGGCGGAGTTGCCATCGGATGAGACCTTAGCTTTCACCTCGCGTTTAATCGAGCGAAAATTACAAGATTTCGGTATTGAAGTGCAGGTATTGTCTGCCCAACCAGGGCCAGTCATTACTCGGTATGAACTGGATCCAGCACCAGGCATAAAAGGTAGCCAGATTACGAATCTAGCAAGAGATTTAGCACGTGCGCTTTCTGTACTGAGTGTTCGTGTGGTGGAAACGATTCCAGGTAAAAGCTATATGGGCTTGGAAATACCCAACCCTAAACGTCAAATTGTTTTCTTGACTGAAATTATGGGCAGTCAAGTTTATGCGGATATGAATTCGCCGCTGGCTATTGCACTGGGTAAAGATATTGCAGGTTTCCCAATAGTGGCTGATTTAGCAAAAATGCCGCATGTGTTGATGGCAGGTACGACAGGTTCTGGTAAGTCTGTCGCCATTAACGCTTTAATTTTGAGCTTGCTTTATAAGGCAGATGCTAGCAAGGTGCGTATGATTTTAATCGACCCTAAAATGCTAGAGCTTTCTGTGTATGAAGGCATCCCGCATTTGTTAGCTCCCGTTGTCACAGATATGAAGCAGGCAGGGAATGCTTTGAATTGGTGTGTAGCGGAAATGGAACGGCGTTATAAGCTTATGTCTGCAGTCGGTGTGCGTAATTTGGCAGGGTATAACCAAAAAATTAGAGAGGCAGAAAAAGCAGGGGAAAGTATTCCGCATCCATTCAGCTTGACCCCAGATGAGCCTGAACCATTAGAAGAATTGCCGATGATTGTTGTGGTGATTGATGAATTGGCAGACTTGATGATGGTTGTGGGTAAGAAAGTGGAACAACTCATCGCTCGTTTGGCACAAAAAGCGCGCGCTTGTGGTATCCACTTAGTCTTAGCCACGCAGCGCCCCTCGGTCGATGTCATCACAGGTTTAATTAAAGCCAATGTCCCAACACGGATATCATTTCAAGTATCCAGCAAAATTGATTCACGTACAATATTGGACCAAATGGGCGCTGAAGCGTTACTTGGTCAGGGTGATATGTTGTATTTGTTGCCAGGGTCGGGACATCCACAGCGTATACATGGTGCATTTGTGAGTGATAAAGAAGTGCACACTGTCGTGAATTATTTGAAATCATTGGGTGAACCAAATTACATTGAAGACATCTTAACGAATGCAACAGAGGGCGGTGCTGCAGAAGGTGGTGGCTATAGTGATGGCGGTGGCGAGAAGGACGAGCTTTATGATGAGGCAGTGGCTATCGTGCTAAAAACCCGTCGTGCTTCTATTTCATCAGTGCAACGTCAACTGCGTATTGGCTATAACCGTGCAGCAAGATTGATTGAAGATATGGAGCGTGCAGGACTTGTTTCTGAAATGCAAAGTAACGGTAGTCGTGAAGTTTTAGTGAAAACAGATAGTAATGAATATGAATAAATTATTGTTAAGTGTGCTTGTAATAGGCAGTAGCTTTTTTAATACTGCCTATGCAGATGGCGTTGCTAGCCTAAAAGGCTTTTATAACAACACGAATTCTATGCGCGCTAAATTCCATCAAGAAGTGAAAGATAATAAGGGTGCCATGGTGCAAGAAGTGGAAGGCACGATGCAGTTGCAGCGTCCCAATATGTTTCGTTGGGACTATAACAAGCCTTATGAGCAGCAAATTATTAGCGATGGAAAAGAAGTATTTTTGTATGATACTGATTTGGAGCAAGTGACGATTCGCAGCTTAGGCCAAACGTTAGGTACTAGCCCTGCCGCATTGTTAGCGGGTGGTGCAGGCGTAGAAAAAAGCTTTACACTTAAAAGTATTCAGCGACAAGATGGGCTGGATTGGGTGGAAGCCTTGCCTAAAGGTGAGGATAGTGGTTTCGAACGGATTGTTTTAGGTTTTAAAGGGAGTGACTTAAGAAAAATGGAGCTATTTGATAGCTTTAAAAATGTCACGCACATTGCCTTTAATTCGGTAGAACGTAACCCAGCATTAAAAGTGGCTGATTTCTTATTCAAAATACCTGAGGGTGTTGATGTGGTAAGTAAATAATAATTTGTTTTTGCCTAGCACTATTTTTACACAGTGCTAATGTTCACTATTCCTAGCTGTTACAATATCTTTTTTTCTAATTAGGTTAAAAATAAGTGGATAGCTTATTTGAAGCTACAACACCAGAAGCACCGCTTGCAGAGCAGCTCCGCCCTAAAATCCTGCGTGAGGTCGTTGGCCAGTCTCATTTGTTAGGTGAGGGCAAGCCGCTACGCCGCGCATTCGATTCAGGGAAGTTGCCGTCGATGATTCTATGGGGGCCGCCTGGTGTTGGTAAAACCACACTGGCAAGGCTTATTGCCAATACAGTAGATGCTGAGTTTGTCCCTATTTCAGCAGTCCTATCAGGTATTAAAGATATTCGCGAAGCCATCGAGCGTGCAGAGCACACTTTGCAACAATCGGGCCGAAAAACCATTCTATTTGTTGATGAAGTGCATCGCTTTAATAAAGGTCAACAAGATGCTTTTTTGCCATTTGTTGAGAGCGGGCTGATTACTTTTATTGGCGCGACAACTGAAAACCCATCTTTTGAAGTGAATAGTGCGTTGTTAAGCCGTGCGCAAGTATTTGTATTAACTGCGCTTAAAGAAACTGAGTTGGCTGAATTGCTTGAGCGTGCAAGGCAGCTGGTGGTGCCAAAGATTAAACTTACTGACAAAGCAAACGAGCAGGTGTTGGCCTATGGGGATGGGGATGCTAGGCGGCTGCTTAATTTTGCAGAGAGCCTGTTTAATGCAGCGATTGATGCAAAAATAAGCAAGATAGATGAAGCTTTTTTGCAAACGACCATGGCCAGTAAAATGCGCCGTTTTGACAAAGGTGGTGAGGCATTTTACGATCAGATCTCAGCCTTGCATAAATCAGTCCGCGGTTCTAACCCCGATGCGGCTTTATATTGGTTTTTACGTATGATTGATGGTGGGGCAGACCCATTGTATCTTGGTCGGCGAATTGTTCGGATGGCGGTTGAAGATATTGGTATTGCCGACCCGCGTGCGCAAACCATGGCCTTGGAAGCTTGCCAAATATATGAGCGCCTCGGTTCTCCTGAAGGCGATCTAGCGCTATCAAACGCAGTGATTTATTTGGCAGTAGCGGCTAAAAGTAATGCTGCCTATAACGCTTATAATCAAGCAAAAGCTTTTGTCGCGCAGGATAAATCACGCCCAGTACCATTGCACTTACGTAATGCGCCAACAAAACTCATGAAAGAGCTAGATTACGGTAAAGAATATCGCTATGCACATAATGAACCAGATGCTTATGCTGCTGGGGAGCATTATTTTCCCGAGGACTTAGAAGCTATTCCGTTTTATCAGCCCACAGCGAGAGGTTTGGAAGGTAAAATAGCGGAAAAATTAAACCACCTTAAAGATTTAGACCGTCAGGCATTAAATCAACAAGAATTAAATCGTAAAGCGAAAAAATAAATGTTAGACATACAAGCCCTTAGAACTGATTTAGCGAGTACTGTTGCAAAACTTAAAACACGAAATTTTGATTTTGATTCTACATCATTTACGACCTTAGAAGCTGAGCGAAAAACGGTACAGACGCGTACGCAGGATTTGCAAGCGAAACGTAATAGCACCTCTAAACAAATTGGCATTGCTAAATCTAAGGGTGAAGATGCTAGCGCCATTATGGCGGAAGTAGCGGGTTTAGGTGAGCAACTCAAAACAGACGAAGTACGTTTAGCAGAGATACAAACAGAATTGCAAGCTATATTATTGGGTGTACCAAACACGCCGCATGACAGTGTGCCAGTTGGGAAATCAGAAGACGACAATATAGAAATACGTAAAGTAGGTGTGCTACCAACATTCGATTTTGAGGTGAAGGATCATACGGACGTGGGTGAGCCACATGGCCTTGATTTTGATACAGGGGCTAAGTTGTCAGGCGCACGTTTTACCTTTATGCGCGGGTCTATTGCCAAGCTGCACCGTGCATTAGCACAGTTTATGCTGGATACGCAGGCTGAGCATGGGTATGAAGAGTGCTATACGCCCTACATGGTGAATGCAGAAACTTTAATTGGTACTGGGCAGCTGCCTAAGTTTGAAGAAGACTTGTTTGCTTTTGCGCATAACGATAGCAAGCTGTATTTGATTCCTACTTCTGAAGTGACGCTAACTAACACCATGCGTGATGAGATTGTGGCATTAGGTGCCTTACCCATTAAATTGACTGCGCACACCCCTTGCTTTCGTTCAGAAGCGGGTTCTTACGGACAAGACACTAAAGGCATGATACGTCAGCATCAATTTGACAAGGTGGAAATGGTGCAAATTGTGCATCCAGAAACAAGTTATGAAGCGTTAGATGAAATGGTGGGGCATGCTGAGAATATTTTAAAAGCGTTAGCACTGCCGTATCGTGTAGTTTCACTTTGTACGGCAGACATGGGCTTTGGTGCAGCTAAAACGTATGACTTAGAAGTCTGGTTGCCAGCGCAAAACACCTATCGTGAAATATCGTCTATTTCAAATTGTGAGGCATTTCAGTCACGTCGTTTAAAAGCGCGTTTTAGAAATGCTGAAGGTAAGACAGAGCTCGTACACACATTGAACGGTTCTGGTTTAGCGGTAGGGCGTACGTTAGTTGCAGTGCTTGAAAACTATCAAAATGCCGACGGTAGCGTGACAGTTCCTAAAGTATTGCAATCATATATGGGTGGAAAAACGACCATTTCTGCTTAATAGGCATTCTTATATACTTAAAGTAAACTATGAATAAGCAATCTTAATAGGCTGATTAATAGTGTTAAATATTATATTAATCACTTGCTGGCAATTTTGAAAGGGTCGATATCCTGCGGCTCATATGGCGGCTCAATGCGTGTCATGATGTTGTAATAACTACGGATAGATTCAACATAAACAACCGGCTGGGCGCATCTGCAATAACCATATTTTGCTTTGGAATAATGTTTGGGGTCTCTTAGTTTTAAAAGTGCTTTTTTGACATCCACCCACGAGTTGGGACTTAAACCGAGACGCTGTGCCAACACACGCGCATCTTCAACATGGGCATAGCCCACATTATAAGAAGCCAATGCCATATAGGTGCGATCTGGTTCAGGCACTCGATCTGGAACGGTATCGATCATTAAGTTAACGTACTTTGCACCTGCAGGGATGCTTTGTTTGGGGTCTAATCGATCAGTAACACCCATTCTATCGGAGGTGGCTTCCGTTAACATCATTAAACCGCGGACTTTAGTCGGTGAGGTGCTAAAAGTATCCCAGTGTGATTCTTGATAGCTTAATGAAGCTAATAGCCGCCAATCTAAACCAGTGACTTCTTGCGCTTCTTTAAACAATTTTACATATTGTGGCAGCCTTGTGTTTCTTCGTGCTAAGAATGTATTGATATCAATTGGATTTAAGCGCTTGCTATTACCATGATAACGATCGATTAGGTTACGTAGCGTGCCGTTGTGTTTAATATGGCTGAAAAATGCATTAGCCTCTAATAAAAGTTTTGGATTGTCAGTTTTTGCGAACCCCCAGGCTATTTTTTCCGGGTCTCCTAATGAAAAAGAAACACGTAGATTTGGATAGTGATTTTTTAATACCGATACTAGGTGACTATCGGCGACGGTGTACTCTATATGCCCATAGGCCAATTGTTCAATTAGCGTCTCTGAGTCGACAGTTTTACGCGCTATCCATGTTAACTCAGGTTCTTTATGCTTAATTTTTTGAAGACGCTCTACAAAGCTACTAGCAGCGGGCACCACAATTTTTTTCCCAATAAGTCCGCTTACTTTTTTAGCAGGCCTCCTCGTAAAGCTTTTGCTGTAAATGACTTGTTGCTGAACGTCTTGATACGGAATAGAAAAATCTATTAACGTTTTTCGAGATGACGTCACTGTTAAGTCTGCGGCTGCTATATCAGCCTCTCCGTTGACAATGGTTGCAATGACTTGCTCTATGCTGTCAGCAACGAGAAATTTTATTTGCTTATTACTCCCAGTAAACTTTAAAAACGCTTTTGCTAAGTCATATTCCAGCCCAGCAAACTCTTTGTCACTGTTAACAAAATAGGTATTGGGACTGTTAAGTGTGACAAAGGTAATGACGTTCTCATCACGTTTTACAGATTTTTTGTCAGGCTCGTCTGACGTGTTGTTGCAAGCCGAAAAAGCAAGCAACGTAAAGCCGAGGATAAGTGTCTTCTTTAGCAAAAAACACTTTCCGTATAAAATGTAATGTTAACGCTCAACACGGCTAAGCCCATTTTTCTTCAACACTGCCATTATCGGCAATAAAAACAGCGCTTGTTAAGCCAGTAAAAATCCCATGCTCAACCACGCCAGGCGTATTGTTTAATAATTGATTAAGTTTTTCTTCAGAAATACTTTTGTCGAATTTCATGTCCAGCACTAAGCTACCGTGTGAACTGATAGACAATCCATCTTTAGCAACGTTCTGACGTAAGTCACCTTGACCCCCAATATCTTTAAGGCTCTTTTTAACGGCTTTCCAAGCAAATGGCATCACCTCAATAGGGATGGAGAAATTAGTGCCAATGCGATCGACTAATTTACCCTTATCGGCAACAACATAAAATTCATTAGCCGCTTTGGCTAGTAATTTTTCCATGACCAAATCGTAACCACGGCCTTTTAATAACGTCAGATCAGGTGTGATTTCATCTGCCCCATCCACGTATAAATCGATGGTATCAACCGGTTGAATTGAAACAACATTTAAACCTAAGCTTTGTGCCTTAATCATGCTGATGTTAGAGCTGGCGATGGTCGTGACTTGAAGGTTCTCTTGCTGCTGGCGTCGGGCGAGCTCTTCTATGAAAAAATTGGCAGTAGATCCCGTCCCTAAACCAACTAACATGCTGTCCTTCACAAATTTTGCTGCATGAATTGCCACTAGCTGTTTATCGTTCATAGGATAAAACCTTTGTAATTATTTAATATCGTATTCAGATTAAATTGACCGTAAAGCAGAGCACTTGTTAAGGGTATAATAAGATAAAATTAGAAGCTAAACCAAGTCATTTTCAATCTCATTTATGCAGTTATCCCCACCATCGCCAGGCCGGTCTTCCCGTTTTTCTTATGCAGCCAATGGTTTAGATAGTTTATCTCTAGCTTTACTTGCATGTAGCCTAAAAACAACAAAAACACCTTTGGTCGTTTTTACTTCCAATGCGTTTGAAGCACAGCGGCTCATTGAAGAAATGTCATATTTCAGACCTGATGTCAGCCTTCACTTGCTGCCAGATTGGGAAACGCTACCCTATGATGTGTTCTCACCACACCCAGATTTAATTTCAGAGCGTCTAGCAACCCTCTACCAAATCAGTCAGAATAATTTTGATGTGGTGATCGTGCCTATTGCGACAGCATTGTTAAGTATGCCGCCCATTGCCTATTTGGCTGCCCATACATTTATGCTAAAAAAAGGCCAGAAGCTTGATATTGAAGCGCTGCGCAATCAGTGTGCACAAGCTGGATACCACCATGTTTCTCAAGTGATTAGTCCAGGTGAGTTCAGTGTGCGCGGTGGGTTAGTAGACTTGTTTCCTATGGGCGGCGTGCTGCCATATAGGATTGACTTGTTTGATGATGAAATAGAAACTATTCGTACATTCGATGTAGACACCCAGCGAAGTCTATACCCTGTGCCTGAAATCAGGCTGTTGCCAGCGCGTGAGTTCCCACTAGACAAGGCTGGCATTGATCTTTTTAGGAGCCAATTTAGAGAGCAGTTTGAAGGTGACCCACAGCGCGCCAAAATATATAAGGATGTGAGCAAGGGCATTGCTACCGGTGGCATTGAATGGTATTTGCCTTTATTTTTTGCGGAAACAGCCACTATTTTCGACTACTTGCCTGAACAAGCTGTGCTTTGCACACATGGCAATTTAGATAAAGCAGCGCAGACTTTTTGGTATGAAGCGAATTCACGTTATAAATTGCTAGCCTATGATGCTGAAAGACCCGTTTTAACCCCAGAATCTTTATTAGTCAAAGTAGACGTCTTCTTTAAAAAAGTACGCCAGCATTCTGTTATAAATGCCGTGTTAGAGGTAAAACCTAGCGCAAAAAGAATATTGCCCGCCGTAGATGTAGACCGCCGTGCAGATCAGCCTTTACATAAGCTTTTAGCCTATATTAAAAAAGCAAAGAAAATACGCATTTTAATAGCGGCAGAAAGTTTAGGCCGCCGTGAAACCATGATGCAGTTGTTTACTGAGCAAGGTCTAGCGTTGCCAACTTGCGAAACATGGGCTGAGTTTGAAGAAAGTGATGCACCGGTGATGCTGGGCGTTTCTAACTTACATAGTGGTTTCGTTGATGAAATCGCTGTGATTACGGAAGCTGAGCTATATGCCTCAACAGTCCGTCAGCAGCGTCGCCGCGTGAAAGAGAAAGCACGCAATACTGAAGGCATGCTCAGAGATCTATCAGAGTTGCGTATCAATGACCCAGTGGTGCATGAGCAGCATGGTGTTGGACGTTATCGAGGCTTGCAAAACATAGACTTCGGTGAGGGAGAAACAGAGTTTCTTTTGTTGGAGTATTACGGTGACGATAAACTCTACATTCCAGTGTCTCAGCTATTTTTAATCTCACGCTATTCTGGTGGCCCACCAGAAAGCGCACCGCTACATCGTTTAGGCAGCGGCCAATGGGAAAAAGCAAAGAAAAAAGCGCTTAAACAGATTCGCGATACCGCCGCAGAGCTACTTAATTTATATGCACAGCGTGCAGCGCGTAAAGGGCATGTATTTAAACTCGATTTGAAAGATTACGATGCCTTTTGCGAGAACTTTCCCTTTGAAGAAACACCAGATCAGCTCTCAGCTATAGAAGCCGTGATAGGCGATATGCAGTCCGGCCGCCCGATGGACAGGCTGGTTTGTGGTGATGTTGGTTTTGGTAAAACAGAAGTGGCTTTACGCGCCGCATTTGTTGCTGTAATGGGTGGACGACAAGTGTCTGTATTAGTCCCAACGACCTTACTGGCAGAACAGCATTATCAAAACTTCTGTGATCGCTTTGCTGATTGGCCAATTAAGGTGGCTGAAATTTCACGCTTTAGAACCAAAAAAGAACAAGCCGAGGCGCTGAAAGGCTTAGAAGACGGTAGTATTGATATTATTATCGGCACGCATCGGTTAATCCAAAAAGATGTGAAGTTTAAGAACCTTGGCTTGGCAATCTTGGATGAGGAGCATCGTTTTGGCGTGCGCCAAAAAGAGCAAATGAAAGCCTTACGTGCAGAGGTAGATGTTTTAACCTTAACGGCCACGCCAATCCCTAGAACACTCAGCATGGCGATGGAAGGGCTGCGTGAATTCTCAGTCATTTCTACACCACCACAAAAGCGTTTGTCGATTAAAACATTCCATACAGACTATTCAGACGGCATTATCCGCGAAGCGGCGATGCGAGAGTTTAAGCGTGGCGGCCAAGTCTATTTTTTGCATAATGAAGTCGATACTATTTTTGTACAAAAAGAGAAGCTTGAGAAAATCTTGCCAGAAGCACACATCGCCATCGCGCACGGTCAATTACGCGAGCGTGAGTTAGAGCATGTTATGCGTGATTTTTATCATCAGCGCTCTAACTTGTTGCTGTGTACCACCATTATTGAAACAGGGATTGATATTCCCACGGCTAATACCATTATCATGAATAGGGCAGACCGTTTTGGTTTGGCGCAATTACACCAGCTACGTGGACGTGTTGGACGTTCGCATCATCAAGCTTATGCCTATTTGCTAACAGAACCAGACCGTAAAATAACAACACAAGCCCAGAAGCGCTTAGATGCCATTCAATTGATGGAAGATTTAGGCGCGGGGTTCCACCTTGCCATGCATGATTTAGAGATTCGTGGGGCAGGGGAGCTACTGGGAGATGGTCAAAGTGGTGAAATGCAAGCCATTGGCTTTAGCATGTATTCAGACATGCTTAATCATGCTGTCAAACAATTAAAAGAAGGCAATGAGCCAGATTTAGATGCGCCATTAGGGGTAACAACCGAAATCAACTTACACACGCCAGCATTGTTGCCTGGTGACTATTGCCATGATGTACATGAACGCTTAGTGATTTATAAGCGCTTAGCTAACTGTAGTGATGATGACGCTTTGGATGCGATGCAAGAGGAACTGATTGACCGTTTTGGCTTACTGCCTGATGCAGGAGAGGCATTGATTGCGTGCCACCGGTTGCGTATAGCGGCTAAGCCTTTAGGTGTTGTGAAGATTGATGCTTCAGATGCGGCGATTCAGTTGCAATTTAACCCTAAAGCCGATATTGACCCAATGAAACTGATTAACTTACTACAACGTGATAAGCGCTGCCGTATGAATGGCCCAGAAAAACTACGTGTTTCAGTAGAACTTGGCAACATTAATCACAGAGTAGAACTCATTCAAGACTTATTGAAAGCGTTTGTTTAAGGCTAGTATTTACTTGAGCTTTATGACGGTAACGACAATCACAATCAAAGCAACTGTTGCCCAGCCGATGCGGTCAATATACATTTTGAGCTTTTCTTCCATATTTTTGCCACCCCATTTCATTAAGCCAGCAACCAAATAAAATCGAGCACCTCTACCGACAAATGATGCAATGGTGAATGGCAGTAGTGGCATTGCCAATGCGCCTGCTGCTATAGTAAATATTTTATAGGGGATGGGTGAAAATCCAGCTATAAAAATAGCCCAAACACCCCATTCTTTAAACCATGCCTCTGCTGTTTGGAAAGCAGGCCAGTAATGACTGGCTTGTAAGTGCGGTTGAATAGCATCAAAAGCGACAGCACCGATGGCATAACCAAATAGCCCACCCAAAGCAGAGGTGATGGTGGTGATTAAAGCAAAGCGCCACGCTTTGGATGGGTTGCCAAGGCTCATCGGCGCCAACATAACATCTGGCGGAATAGGGAAGAATGATGATTCGGCAAAGCTTAAAACACCTAAATACCAAGGTGCATTGGGTAAGGTAGACCAAGCCATGACACGTTCGTAAAGTACAGAAAATATTTTCATTTTTATAAAATTTAAAGTTGGTAGCATGGTTGATATTGCAACCACTTTTGAAGCGTTTATTTTACATGATTGTATGGCTGCTGAAAGGACCTAGGTGCTAGGTGTGGTATATTTTGTCCTAATATTTAGCGCGTTAATTAAAGGGGTGTGTCATTGAAAGCACTGATTGAAAGTTTAGGGCTATCAGAGCCTAGTTTGTTTAAAGTCTTTGTGATCGTTGCCGTGACGGTTATATTGCATTTTGTTGTTGCTTATTTCTTTAGACGCTTGCTAAAAATAGCGGACAGATCAAATGGGCACTGGGATGATACGCTAACGCAAGCGGCGCTTAAGCCTTTGCCTGTGGTGATATGGGTTGTCGGCATCGCTTATTCACTGACGACCATTGCCAAGAATAGCCAAAATGAGATTTTCACTTTTATTCCTCTATTAAGAGATGTTGCTATTACGATTTGTTTTGCTTGGTTCTTTTGGCGGTTGATACAAGAGTCTTGTCAAAACTATTTAGCACATCAGGCACAAAAAGGCGATGAGGTTGACTATACAACGGTTGATGCGCTCGCAAAATTAGGGCATTTGCTTGTCATCATAGCGGCAACGCTGACTGTTATGCAGACATTAGGTTTTAGTGTGTCTGGCTTGTTGGCAGCAGGTGGTATCGGTGGCTTTGCAATAGGCTTTGCGGCTAAAGATTTACTTGCCAATTTCTTTGGTGGGTTGACTATTTATCTTGATCGGCCATTTAGTGTTGGAGATTGGATACGATCACCAGACCGCGATATTGAAGGTGTGGTGGAGATAATAAACTGGCGCCATACGCGTATCCGCCGTTTTAATAAAAATCCAATTTATGTACCTAATGCGGTATTTACTGTCATTGCTGTAGAAAACCCTTCTCGAATGAGTAATCGGCGTATCAAAGAAAACATCGGCATTCGTTACGATGACCTTAATAATATGGCTGCTATTGTCTCAGATGTGAAGGCGATGTTGGCAAGCCATGAAGACATAGCTACCGATAAAACGTTAATTGTGAATTTTGATGCATTTAGTGCATCTTCGGTCGATTTCCTCATCTATTGTTTTACAAAAACCAATGTGTGGGAGGAGTATCACGAAATTCGGCAAGATATTTTATTGAAAGTGGCTGAGGTTGTTGCACAGCATGGTGCGGAAATGGCATTCCCAACGCAAACGATACATGTTGAAAATGCTGCAGATTAAATAGCGCTAGATTTTAATCAACTTACCCAGGCTCACAAAGAAAATTGCTTTTTGTATAGGCAAGCCTTCTTCTTTAAATAGCTTCTCGTAGCCATCTAACTGCTCTTTGTATTGCCTCCCTGCAATGGCTTTTAGCGCTGCATCGGTAGTATCGCTTGTTAATGCCACCGATTTGTAATCAATAATCCAGCGTGTACCATCTGCGATAAACGTGCGGTCAATAATTTTTTGAATGACTGCTTGTTGAGACGTGTGTTCAATCGCAAATTCACTAGCCGCAGCTTCTCTAGCGCCTAATACCCAGAGCCCTGCTTCGCTAGCAAGGGCGGTTTGTAATAGCGTATTGACACGTATCGCGCCTTTTTCTGCTTGCTTAGCATCGTAATGTTTTTGTTTAAGCCAGCGCTGCATCGCTATTGTTAAGGATTGAATACGCTTGGCAGACCAATTGTCAACACCTTCATCTGCAATTAGTTGTAAGTAAAAATGCACTAATATGCCGACATCTGCGTCAAACGTGCTCTTATCTTCGTCATTTTTGCCACTGTTTGCATTTGTGGTCACCTTGCTTTTAGTTTGTGATAACGCAACTGGGATGCTTGGTTTGTTTAGCCGTATGAGTTGCGGCACAAAGTTTTCTAAAGTGGTGCCACACTGTGTTGGCGCTTGTTCCATTGCAGGTTTAATGGCAAGTTCATCAGTGAACTGTGTATGAATAATAGGCCACAACATTGCTAAGAACGTATTTTTAGGGGCTTTAATGTCTTTGGTATTGGTTTTAGCAGCCCCTAATAAGTGTAAGCAACGTTCAGCACGGGTTATCGCTACATAAAGTACGCGTGCATCTTCGTAAGCGGCACGTTCTTTTTCTAATAATTTTAAATAATCGTAGGGGGTTACCTCATCATCTTGTTGCACTTTAGGAATATACGGCGCAACAATTAAATGCGTGTCTTGATTGTTGT
>JAZGEZ010000114.1:0-16216 GCA_036479055.1 Methylophilaceae bacterium
CCCAGCTCATTCACGTCTAGTAGGAATTTACGTGCTTCTGCTAAGCCTTCATTGATGTCGTAGCTACCATCAAGCTGCGGGTCATTAATCAACCCTTTCCAGCCAACCGTTGTTCTGGGTTTTTCAAAATAGACGCGCATGACAATCAACAGGTCATCAGCTAAATGCTTACGCACCTCCATTAAGCGACGTGCATATTCTAAACCGGCTTTGGTGTCATGAATTGAGCATGGACCTACAACGACCAATAAACGGTCATCCTCGCCATGCAATACACGGTGAATAGCTGCACGCGTTGCTAGGATATTTCGCGTACTTTGTACACTCTCTTTTAACTTCGACAGCAACACCGCCGGCTTAACCAGCTCTTTGATTTCAACAATACGGACATCATCTGTCGCTAACGTATCAAGGCCTTGTTTTTCGTATTCAGTCATTATCTTTTACAATTGATTTTAGCGTATCCAAAAAACGCTTGTTTTCAGAAAACAGACCGATACTAACGCGCAAATAGTCCGGCATATCGTAATTCTCTACTGGGCGCACAATAACCCCTTTTTGCAATAGTTGCTGGTTGACCTTGGCAGCATCGTTGACAGCGAAACTAATAAAGTTCGCGTAAGAATCAATATACTGCAGCCCCAACCTATCAAAGCCTTGCGTCAATTGCAACATACCTGCTTGATTTGCCGCATAACTGCGCGCAACAAAATCATCGTCAGCCAGAGAAGCAACTGCTGCAACTTGTGCCAGCGCATTGACATTAAATGGCTGGCGAATGCGGTTCAAGATGTCAGCAATATCTATGTGCATCAAACCAAAACCCACTCTCAACCCAGCTAAACCATAAGCTTTTGAAAATGTACGAGAGATAATGAGGTTATCAAACATAGTCAGCCAGCCAATAGACTCTGACTTATCATGTGCAGATAAATACTCATCATAAGCTTCGTCTAAGATAACCAATACATTTTTTGGCACCTGTTTTAAAAACACCTCTAAACGCGTTTTATCAATGAGTGTACCTGTTGGGTTATTTGGATTTGCAATAAAAATCAAGCGTGTTTTGGGCGTAATCGCATTTAGAAAACCATCCAAATCATGTGCGTAATCTTTTGCAGGCACCACAACACCTGTCGCACCTACCGCTTGCGTAACTAATGGGTATACAGCAAAAGCGTGCTGTGAAAAAATAGCTTCATCACCTACTTGTAAAAAAGCACGTGCAGACAGCTCTAAAATATCATTAGAACCATTACCAAAGACGATTTTATTCTGCGCTACACTATACTTATGACTGACAGCTTCACGCAATTCGAACCCATTGCCATCAGGGTAACGTGCAACATTGATCAGTGCACCATTAATGGCAGCCTCTGCACCAGGGCTCATGCCCAGAGGGTTTTCATTGGAGGCCAGCTTTACGATATCCGCTTCATTAAGGTTGTATTCGCGCGCGATTTCAGCGATTGGCCTCCCACCTTGATAAGGCGCTATGGCACAAATGTAGTCAGGGGCTAGATCAGATAGGCTCATGCGTACGTATACTTAAATATTAGGCGACAGCCACAGGATAAGAGCCAAGCACTTTAACAGCAGAAGCGCGCTCATTTAACTCACTTAATGCAGCCTGCACTTTATCATCTGTTTGATGGCCTTCTATATCAATGTAGAATACGTAATCCCAAAGACCTTGCTTAGAAGGCCTAGACTCTAATTTAGTCATACTCACACCATGGCGTGATAGCGGCTCTAGTAAATCAACCATTGCGCCAGGCTTGTTCTTGGTACTGATAGCTAGCGATGTTTTATCTTGTCCAGAAGCCGCAATATCGTGCTTACCCAACACTAAAAAACGTGTTGTATTTTTTGGGTCATCCTCGATATTTTCAGCCAAAATATTTAACTCAAACAATTCTGCAGCACGCTTGCTAGCAATCGCCGCAGCAAATGTGCCATCTGTCGACACTAAGTCATGAATCATCTGCGCAGCATAAGCATTACTTGTCACTGACTCCCTCTGTATATTTGGCAAAGTTCTATTTAGCCACTCATGGCACTGGGCAAGTGATTGCCCATGTGAGAACACATGGGTAATTTGACTAATGTCTGTCTGTTTTGAGAGCAAGCAGTGGTGGATAGGCAAAGCCACTTCACCACATACCCTCACTGGGCTAGTAAGCAACAAGTCCAAAGTTAAACCCACTGCGCCTTCAGTAGAGTTTTCGACCGGTACAATGGCGTAATCTGCATTATCAGCCTCTAAAGAGCGAAATACCTCTTCAATTGTCCCACAAACAATTGCATTTCTGCCTTGTCCAAATTGTTTAAGTGCGGCCTCTTCACTATAAGTGCCTAATGGACCCAGGAAAACAATAGAGAGCTCTTTTTCTAGCGCACGACAATTTGCCATCACAGCACGAAACACATTGCTCACGGCCTCATCCGAAAGCGGGCCTTTATTGTCACTTTGCATACAACGCAGTACTTGCGCCTCACGCTCAGGGCGGTAAATAACACCACCTTCTTTTGCATGGCCTATTTCACGTGCAAGCTTAGCGCGCGCATTGATGAGCACAAGTATTTTTGCGTCGATAGCATCAATGTCTTCCCTAAATTGTTTTAATAAATCATTCATTTAAGTGTTAAATTTAATGTAAACTATTAAGTATTTTCATATATGAAATCAAAGACTCTACCTACAATTCCTCACCGTCATCATCATCGTCTGTTTCTACAACTTTCTCGAGACCAGATAATTTTTCATCCTTACCTAAGTTAATAAGTGTAACGCCTTGTGTCGCACGGCCCATATCGCGGATTTCTTTTACACGTGTACGTATCAACACCCCTCCGGTAGTAATCAGCATAATTTCATCGTCCTGGCTGACCAGTTTTGCCGCGACAGCCTTACCGTTACGCTCGCTAATCGCGATAGCCTTAACACCTTGTGTACCACGTCCTGAGTGGCGGAAGTCAGATAATACTGTTCGCTTACCATACCCATTCTCAGTGGCAACCAAGACTGATTGTTGGTCATCTTCTGCAATCAACAATGAGAGAACTTGTTGTTTAGGTGCGAGCTTCATCCCTCGGACACCGCGGGTTGCACGACCCATTGCTCTCACGGCACCTTCACTAAACCACACTGCTTTACCGCCATCGGACACAAGCACAACATCGTCATCACCCTTTGTGATTTCAGCGCCGATCAAATAGTCACCTTCATCAAGCTTAATAGAAATAATGCCTGATTTACGTGGTTTGGAAAACTCAGTCAACGCTGTTTTCTTAACCGTTCCACGTGCTGTTGCCATAAAAATATATTGATCTTCACTAAATTCTTTTACCGGCAGAATCGCATTAATTTTTTCGCCTTCAGCTAGCGGAAATAAATTAACGATGGGCTTACCGCGCCCCACGCGGCTACCTTGCGGCACCTCATATACTTTTAACCAATAAACCTGACCCAAGCTACTAAAACATAGGATGTAATCATGTGTGTTAGCAATGAATAATTTATCTATAAAGTCATCTTCTTTCGTCGGGGCAGCCTGCTTGCCACGGCCACCACGACGCTGTGCGCGGTATTCCTCTAAAAGCTGAGATTTCACATAGCCAGTATGTGACAAAGTGACCACGACATCTTGTGGCGTAATTAAATCTTCTAATGATAAATCCTGTGTGTTTTCAATAATCTCACTACGACGGTCATCACCAAATTGCTTACCTATTTCAGCCATTTCCTCTGTAATCATTGTTGTTACACGTAAAGGCGTCGCTAAAATATCCAACAAATCGGCAATCACATCCATCACCTCCTTATATTCAGAAACAACTTTATCTTGCTCAAGACCAGTAAGGCGTTGCAAGCGCATTTGCAAAACTTCTTGCGCTTGCACCCCTGACAATTTATAGCCGTCTGCTGTCAAACCAAAGTCCACAGACAAGCCTTCTGGCCGCGAAGCTTCCATTGCAGCGCGTTTAAGCAATTCTTCAACCACTGGCGACTGCCAACTACGCGCCATCAATTGAACCTTAGCCTCAGGTGGCGTTGGCGCAGCTTTGATAATCGCAATCATCTCGTCGACATTGGCCAAGGCAACAGCTAAACCTTCTAATACATGGCCACGGTCACGCGCCTTTTTCAATTCAAAGGCTGTTCTACGTGTAAGCACCTCACGACGATGGCGTAAAAATGCCTCTAGAATTTGCTTAAGGTTCAACAAACGTGGCTGCCCATCTAGCAAAGCCACCATATTCATACCGAAAGTATCCTGTAGCTGGGTTTGTTTATACAGGTTATTCAAGACCACCTCAGGCACTTCACCACGCTTAAGCTCGATGACTACACGCATACCTGATTTATCTGACTCATCACGTAAGTCAGAAATTCCTTCAATTTTCTTATCGTTAACTAGTTCTGCAACTTTCTCTACCAGAGTTTTTTTATTGACTTGATACGGCAGCTCATCAATAATAATCATCTGACGACCTCCTGCCTTATCCATATCCTCAAAATGCGTACGGCCACGCATCACAACACGGCCGCGACCAGTACGGTAACCTTCTTTGACCCCTGTAGTACCGTAGATAAAGCCGGCTGTTGGGAAATCAGGAGCAGGCATCAAATCAATCAATTCATCTATCGTTGTTTCAGGATTTTTCAGCAGTGCAAAACAAGCATCCAACACTTCATTTAAATTGTGTGGTGGAATGTTCGTCGCCATCCCTACCGCAATACCTGAGCTACCATTAATAAGTAAGTTAGGTATACGCGCAGGCATAATAAGTGGCTCATTTTCTGAACCATCATAGTTAGGACCAAAATCTACGGTTTCTTTCTCTATGTCTGCGAGCAACTCATGGGCGATTTTTGACATACGAATTTCCGTATAACGCATTGCCGCCGCATTATCACCATCCACAGAACCAAAGTTACCTTGGCCATCTACCAACATATAACGCAGTGAGAAGTTCTGCGCCATACGCACAATCGTGTCATAGACGGCTGTATCGCCATGCGGATGATACTTACCAATCACATCACCAACAATACGTGCTGATTTTTTATAGGGCTTGTTATAATCGTTATTGAGCTCATGCATCGCAAACAACACACGCCTATGCACAGGCTTCAAACCATCGCGCACGTCTGGTAACGCCCTCCCCACAATGACGCTCATGGCGTAATCTAAGTAAGAACGACGCATTTCATCTTCTAAACTTATAGGCAGGGTTTCTTTGGCGAATTGGTCCATGTTTGTTCCGTTTTTTCTCTAAGGGAATGCGCCTCTAATAGCACATTTTTGTAAGATTTTTAATGCGTTAAATTTTAACATGTTTACGTTATATGAGCAGTGTTTTCGACGATAGTTACCATAAAAAAACGGGGCATCGCCCCGTTCTATAATGCACCGTTTTCAAATCAATCACTTATGACGCTAATGCTGCAAGGTCCGCCTTAATATCATCAATATGCTCAAGCCCCACTGCAATGCGTACCAGGCTATCTTTGATGCCGGTTTCCGCTCTTGTCTCAGCACTGATGCGACTATGTGTTGTCGTCGATGGGTGCGTAATTGTACTCTTCGCATCACCGAGATTAGCGGTAATTGAAATCAACTGTGTTGCATCAATCAATGCCCATGCTGCCTCCTGCTGCGTTTGTCCAGCCTTAGCCTTCACCTCAAAGCTGACAATGCCGCCGCCGTTCGTTTGCTGCTGTAGTGCTAATGTATGCTGCGGATGTGACTGAAGGCCAGGGTAATATACGCGTGAGACCTGTGGTTGCGTTTCTAGCCAAGTCGCCAGTGCTAACGCTCGGCTTGCGTGCGCTTCCATACGCACAGGCAGGGTTTCTAGTCCCTTTAAAAAAACCCAAGCGTTAAACGCACTCATCGTCACTCCAGCTGACCGCAAAAAACCGTATACTGGCTCCATTAATGCTCTTGAACCTAACACGGCGCCACCTAAACACCTGCCTTGCCCATCGATATATTTAGTCGCCGAATGAATAATAATGTCCGCACCCAGATCCAATGGTTTTTGAATCAATGGTGTACAAAAACAATTATCTACCGCCAAATAGATGTCTGACTGATGGGCGATGTTAGCCAAAGCTTTAATATCACAAACTTCTGTTAATGGATTTGAAGGCGTTTCAGCAAAAAACAATTTTGTTTTTGGTGTGATAGCTGCTTCCCATTCCGCCGTATTTGTTAATGACACTAACGTCACATCCAAACCCCAGCGTTGCAAGATGTTTGCAAATAACTGTAGTGATGTGCCAAAAAGACTGCGTGAAGCGACTACATGATCACCAGCATCGCAGAGACCCATCACACAAGCAAGTATGGCAGACATGCCCGTTGAGGTGGCGACACACTGCTCTGCGCCTTCCATTGCCGCTAACTTATCTTGGAAAATAGTCACAGTAGGATTGGTAAATCGCGAATAGATATTACCTGGCTCTGCCCCGCTAAACCTAGCTGCAGCCTGTGCAGCATTTTTAAACCTAAAGCTAGAGTTTAAAAAAATAGCCTCTGAGTTTTCACCAAGCTCCGTAGGCGCAGTGCCAGCTCTAACACTAATGGTTTCCGGATGATATTCTTTTGTCATTACGTTCTCTTATCCATCAATCACAGACATTAAAAAACCCGTGATAGCCTATAAATAGCTAAAACGGGTTTTAGTCTCTCGCTTTAGCAGAATTTGTTATGCGCTCGCAAGCTGAGTAAGGCTTTGTTTAAGTTTGGCCACTCAAATCAGCGCACTTTCATTTAACGCCCATTCAAACCCAATGTCAAGTTACTTTATAACATTCAAAAAAACCTTTAAGAAACTTGCGCTACCGTTTCATCATCGTCCACGTCCACTAAGTTCAAATCCATTTGAGTGATCGTATTAGGTGGTTGTTGCGCTTGTGTTGAATCTGTACGTAACGCTTCAATATAGTTTAGATAATTAGTATCTACATCACCCGTCACATAGTCGCCATCAAAACAACTTGAATCAAAATCTGTGAGCGCAGGGTTTAATGCGGTAATAGTCGCTTCTAGCGCATCCAAATCTTGATAAATCAACCCATCAGCACCAATTTCCTGACAGATCTCTTCATCTGTTCGGCCTGTTGCTAACAATTCATCACGACTTGGCATATCAATACCATAGACGTTAGGGAAACAAACAGGTGGTGCTGCAGAAGCAAAATAAACTTTATTAGCACCGGCGTCGCGTGCCATTTGAATAATTTGTTTAGAGGTTGTCCCTCTAACAATAGAATCATCAATTAATAGAACATTTTTACCCTTAAACTCTACACTGATTGGGTTTAGTTTTTGACGAACTGACTTTTTACGCAAGGCTTGCCCAGGCATGATAAACGTACGGCCAATATAGCGGTTTTTAATAAACCCTTCTCTATACTCTAAACCCAGTGCAATGCCGACTTGTAATGCACTTGGGCGGCTAGTATCTGGAATGGGAATCACCACATCGATATCTACATCACCCCACTCGCGTTTAATTTTTTTTGCGAGGCTTTCACCCATATCCAGACGTGTTTGATAAACAGAAACGCCGTCAATCATTGAATCAGGCCGAGCCAAATAGACATACTCAAAAATACAGGGGGTCAGTTTTGGCTTCTGGGCACATTGCCGGCTAAACAGATTGCCATCCATGTCAATGAAAACCGCCTCTCCTGGCTCAACATCTCTCATCAATGTGAACCCTAATACGTCTAATGCCACACTTTCTGAAGCAACAATATACTCAGTGCCTTTTTCCGTTTCCAGTTTGCCGATCACAAGTGGGCGAATACCTTGCGGATCACGGAACGCAAGCAAGCCAAACCCTGCAATCATGGCAACAACCGCATAAGCACCTTTGCAGCGTTTATGCACCGCTTCTACAGCATCAAAAGCCATGTCTGTATTCAGCACTGCACTTTTAGACGTTATCTCGATCTCATGCGCTAGCACATTAAGTAAAACTTCAGAATCAGACGTTGTATTAATATGGCGCAAATCTTGACGGAACATTTCTGACTTAAGCTGCTCCGAGTTCGTCAAGTTGCCGTTATGCGCCAGCACAATGCCAAATGGAGAGTTAACATAAAAGGGTTGTGCCTCAGCTGCACTAGAACAACCAGCTGTTGGATATCTCGCATGCCCAATACCTGCATTGCCTAGTAAGCTCCGCATATGCCGTGTTTGAAAAACATCTTTAACCAGCCCATTACTTTTATGCATAAAAAAAGTATTGCCTTCACAGGTCACAATACCTGCAGCATCTTGGCCACGATGTTGCAACACCAACAAACCGTCATACAACAGTTGATTGACTGGGTTCTTACCTACAAGCCCTATAATTCCACACATATAATGGTGCCGCCCTTAAACTATCGCTATTAAATCAAAAAATTAATCGAACTTTACGTGTTTTGTCACACCATCTGGCAGCCAAGGAAGCACTGCAGTTACCAACATTTCCAGTGGTGAACTAAGCATGGCATCTTTCCACATTTTTTCTTTAGGCAAACTGGTTAGCCCTGCCAAAAACACCAATACAGAAACAATGAAAAGCCCTTTAGCAAAACCAAATATTACGCCGAAAAAACGATTGAGCCAATTCAAGCCTATTTTACTCACCACACTGAATATCGCAATGGATAAAAGACTGTTTACCAACAAGACGGCTAACAATAATATGATGAAGGCTGCCAATGTTTTCAGTGCTTCTGTAGGGATGTCTTGGGGAAGCAGATAGGCAAGTTGTGCGGAGTATGTCTTTGCTACATAAAATGCCGCCACCCATCCGAATAAAGCTAACAGTTCTTTTATTGCTCCTCGCATCAAACTGACCACTATGGAAATACCGATAATGGCTAGTACCGCATAATCAAAACTAGTCAACGAAAAGAAACCCTCATTTTTGATTCACCACCATACCGGTTAGCCCTGAATCTTTTATATTCTCAAGTGCGATTGCAGCCTCGTTTCTACCGATAAAGGTTTCAGTGCGCAGTCGCGTCTTAACGCCTGTGTCTGTCGTCATTTCTTCTGTCAATGATTTATAACCTAAGTCACTCAACCGACTCTGTAATTTTTTTATATTCGTAAGGTCTGAGAAAACGCCGATTTGCACATAAAACTTATTACTTTTTTTCACCACTTCAGTCGGCTTATCTACCGGTGCTTTTTTTACTTCAGCTGGCTTAGTAGCTTTCTTAACTTCTGACTTCTTAACTTCTGACTTCTTAACTTCTGACTTCTTAACTTCAGGCTTGGGTTTGGCAACTTCTTTAGGTTCGGGATTTGTTACTGGCGTTACAACCTCAGGCAAAGCAATCACTTGACTTGACGTCTCAACCTCATCAGGTATTACCTCCTCAGAACGGCTAGCCTCTGTGTCGACATCCAAATCAGAGAGTTCCTGATTGGGCATAATTATTTCAACTTCTTCACGTGGCTCACTTTCTTCCCTGTCCTCTAAAATCATAGGCAAAATAATCACCATCAAAAAGACCATGGCAATGGCGCCAACAAGACGTCGTCGCGCGCGTTTTTTAAAGTTTAACCCTTGATCAGTTTTATTTTTTTGCATTTAGACCCTTTGCTCACTTAAGACGTCGATTGCATCTGCAACCGTGTAGAACGAACCGAACACAATTATTCTATCATTTTTGTCACTATCTATACAGGCAGAACGTAATGCTGAGCCAACACTATCAAAACATTTTGTTAGTCCATCTATTGCTTGAGATTGTAAATAGGATTTCAAATGCAGCGCGGTAGCGCCTCGTGTGTTGCGTGTGTCCGCCAAATACCATGTATCAACCTGGGATACCAGCGCACTAACCACATGTGCGATATCCTTATCCGCCAACATCGCAAACACACCTAAAGTGCGTCCCTTACATGGGGTGGTCAGTAAATTTTGTGCTAACGATTTTGCCGCCTGTGGATTATGCGCAACATCTAATATAATGCTAGGATTTTTACTGTAGGTATAAAAACGCCCTAGCAAAGTAACGGCTCTAAGCGCTTCACCGATAACATCGACAGAAACCGGTAATTGATCATTTAAATTCTGGACAGCGCAAATGGCACATGCCGCATTATTTAATTGAAAATCTCCTTGCAATGATAAAAGCGGAAGCAACAAATTATTTTCATTTGTACAAAACTGCCAAGAGTCGCCTCCTCTACTAATCGTAAAATCACAGTTTATTAAATGCAAATCCACCTTAACTTCATCCGCATAATTGAGCAGACTATTTGGAGGATTGTTATCTCCGCAAATGGCGAGTTTATTAGCACGGAAAATGCCAGCTTTTTCTCTGCCTATTTCTTCTCGCGTCTCACCCAAGTAATCCATATGATCCAGATCAACACTGGTGACAATAGAACATTCAGGATCAAACACATTTACGGCGTCTAATCTACCTCCCATGCCAACTTCTAAAATAACCACATCCAAATCAGATTGACCAAAATGCCACATGGCCGCTAATGTGCCCATTTCAAAGTACGTGAGCACAATATCGCCTCGTGCTTCTTCCACAGCATTAAAAGCCTGGCATAAGTTTTCATCTGTGATTTCTTGCTGGTTAGTACGTATGCGCTCGTTATAGCGAATAAAGTGTGGTGAGACGTAAGCGCCTACACGGTAGCCAGCTTTAAGATAAATACTTTCGAGCATGGCACAGGTGGAGCCTTTACCGTTCGTCCCCGCAATACTGATAATAGGAAAATTGGGTGTTAACACCAGCCTGTCGGCAACGTCCTTTACCCGACCCAGCCCCATCGCGATAGACTTGGGGTGCAAGGCTTCAATGTATGTTAGCCACTGTGCAAGCGATTTCGGTTTAGTCGTTATATCAGTCACAAAAGACTACAGCCCAAATAAAGTTAAAGGCAAATTAAGACGAGTGGGTCAAGCTTGATAATATATTTTTTAATTTTTCACGCATCTTTCTGCGATCCACAATCATGTCAATTGCACCATGTTCTAAGAGAAATTCTGCACGCTGAAAACCGTCTGGCAGTGTCTCACGTACAGTTTGTTCAATGACGCGTGGACCAGCAAAGCCAATAAGTGCATTTGGTTCAGCAATAATAACATCGCCTAACATGGCAAAACTAGCCGACACGCCACCCATCGTAGGGTCGGTTAAAATGGAGATAAAAGGTAGGCCCGCTTCAGATAACTTAGTCAGCGCTGCACTCGTTTTGGCCATTTGCATCAAGGATAACAAACCCTCTTGCATCCGGGCACCACCACTCGCTGCAATACAAATAAATGGCGTTTTGTGTTCAATTGCCGCATTCACGCCGCGAACAAAACGCTCGCCAACAACGGACCCCATTGAGCCACCCATAAACCTAAATTCAAATGCAGCAGCTACTACAGGCATTTCAAGGATGGCGCCCCGTATCACTACCAAAGCATCCGTTTCTTTAACTGCTTTTTGTGCAGCCTTCATCCGATCAACATACCTCTTACTATCTTTAAACTTCAACGAATCCACCGGTACCACACTTGCACCAATTTCCACATGGTCTTCAGGGTCCAGTAGAAACTGGATGCGAACTCTCGCAGAGATGCGATTATGATGATTACACTTTGGACAAACCTCTAGACTTTCTTCTAAGTCAGTTTTATATAGCACCGTTTGACATGCATCACATTTGCTCCATAAGCCCTCAGGCACGTTACGCTTCTGCCCCGCTCCTACAACACGTTGAATTTTCTGTGGAATTTTATCTAACCAACTCATATCTGCCCCAATATTGTTAATCGATTGCTGTACGCAACTCTTGTATCAATGTACTTACATTTTGAATGAGTGTTTCTTCAGTAGATTGCTCTATTGTCAACACCAAACGGCTACCTACGACCACTGCATCTGCAAATTTAGCCACTAATTTAGCCGTTGCTGCATCTTTCACACCAAAACCAACCCCTATCGGTAGGTTTGTCTGTTGCCGAATGCCCGCTACGCGCGCCTTTACTTCATCAACGTCCAAGTTGGCTGCACCTGTTACCCCTTTTAACGACACATAGTACAAGAAACCAGTCGCTTGTTTCACCACCAAATCAACACGCTTTTCTTTGGTGGTAGGTGAAAGTAAAAAGATACTATCCATGTCATTTTTATTCAGTTCTGTAATAAAATCTACGCATTCTTCTGGGGGATAATCAACCGTTAATACCCCATCAACACCAGCCTCTTTTGCCGCAGCAGTAAATGTACTAAAGCCCATCGCCTCAATAGGGTTAGCATAACCCATCAATACAATGGGTGTATTCGCATCTTTAATTCGAAATTCCTTCACCAATTCTAGCACCTTGCGCAACCCCACTTTATGCACCAATGCACGTTCACTAGCACGTTGAATCACCGGGCCATCGGCCATCGGGTCTGAAAACGGCACGCCTAACTCAATAATATCAGCACCGCTAGTCACCATGGCATGCATGAGATCAACTGTAAACTTAGGATGAGGGTCACCCGCGGTAATATAAGGAATAAGTGCTTTTTTATTGTTTGCTTTTAGTGCTGCAAACGTTGTTTGAATACGTGACATAGTTGAATGGCTTTTATAAGGTTATATTCGCCAACTTGGCAACGGTATTGATATCTTTATCACCACGGCCTGAAAGATTGACTAAAATAATTTCATTTTTGCGCATGGTCTTAGCCATTTTTTCAGCGTGAGCTAACGCATGACTAGACTCTAGTGCTGGAATAATGCCTTCTGTGCGGCATAAGCTATGAAAGGCTGCCATCGCCTCATCATCAGTAATGCCAACATATTCAGCCCGTTTAATATCTTTCAACCATGCATGTTCTGGGCCAACGCCAGGATAATCTAAACCAGCTGATATTGAATGTGTTTCAATGATGTTGCCATCGGCATCTTGCATTAAATACGTACGGTTACCGTGTAAAACACCAACGACACCATCTGCGCTCAATGGTGCTGCATGCCGGCCAGTTTCAATACCATGCCCTGCGGCTTCAACACCAATTAATCGCACATCAGGCAAGTCTATATAGGGATGAAAAATACCCATCGCATTGGAGCCACCACCGACACATGCCACGATGGCATCGGGTTGCCGGCCAGCCATTTCTTGCATTTGTTCTTTTGCTTCAATACCAATGACTGATTGAAAGTCGCGCACCATCATTGGATAAGGATGTGGCCCAGCGACTGTACCAATAATATAAAACGTATCTGATATATTCGTCACCCAATCACGCATCGCCTCATTAAGCGCATCTTTAAGTGTTTTAGAGCCGCTCTCTACTGGTACTACTGTTGCACCCAATAGTTTCATTCTGTATACATTAGGTGCTTGGCGTTTAATATCCTCACTGCCCATGTACACGACACACTCTAAACCTAAACGCGCTGCTATCGTTGCTGTTGCAACACCATGCTGTCCCGCACCTGTTTCTGCAATCACTCTAGGCTTGCCCATGCGTTTGGCTAATAGTGCTTGACCTATGGTGTTATTCACTTTGTGAGCACCTGTGTGATTTAAATCTTCACGTTTAAGGTAAATTTGTGCACCGCCCACTTTGTCTGACCAACGCTGTGCATGATAAATAGGACTTGGACGGCCAACAAAATGTTTGAGGTCATATGCATATTCAGCTAAAAAAACTGGGTCATGGCGATATTGTTCATACATATCACGCAACTCACCCAGTGCTTCAACTAATGTTTCCGCAACAAAACTACCGCCAAACTGACCAAAGTGGCCACGTTCATCTGGCATATCATATAATTGCATACAGCTCCTCGTCAGACATCACTCAATGCCTGTTTCTACCTATTGATTGCAGATATAAATGCTGCAACTTTTTTGGGGTCTTTTATTCCTTTACTTTTCTCTACGCCACCACTGACATCAACAGCATAAGGCTGAACCTGTTTTACTGCTTTACCAATATTATGTTCTGTTAAACCGCCAGCTAGAATAATCGGCATAGGAAAATCTTGAGGAATCAAACTCCAATCAAATACTTGTCCAGTGCCCCCTACCGCATTATCAGAATAAGTATCTAATAATAGCGCCTTAGCGCTGCTAAACGTTTGTGCGTATTGTATCAAATTTGTGTCCTGTTTTACGCGAATTGCTTTTAAATAAGGCAAACTATATTGCATGCATTCAGCCTCGCTCTCATCACCATGAAATTGCAATACATCAACATTAACATTGGATAACACTGCGTTCACTTCATTTTTCGAAGCATTAACGAACAATCCCACCACGCTCACAAAAGGTGGCAAAGCCTCAGCAATATCCTTAGCCAACGCTACTGACACATACCGTGGACTTGGCTTATAAAAAACCAACCCAATCGCATCGGCACCACACGTAACAGCTGTTAAGGCATCTTTTATACTAGTAATTCCACAAATCTTAGCGCGTGTTCTCATCATTGAATTAAATCATCATAATTTTCTAGCTATAAGCGTATCGTAAACTTGAGCTTGTGTCACAAGAAGTTGGCTTTATTGTCAATACTAAATCATACTAATATGATGGTTATGGTTTGGTAACTGCCATTTTTGATCGTATTCAACCCCAGTAAGATATAGTCCATTCGGCGAGAACGTTGGTGGTGAAAGTGTTCTGTCATTCTGCATGAGCAACTCCCTGATAAACGTGGGCGGATGCTTGCCATTGCCTACATAGATTAAAGCCCCTAACATATTACGCACTTGGTGCTGCAAAAATGCATTCGCTGAAAAACTGAATACAAGCTTATCACCATAAGCAGTTATGTCAGCTTGCTCTAGGTTCCTAATGGGTGATTTTGCTTGGCATTCACTCGCGCGAAATGCACTAAAGTCATGCTCGCCAACCAGGTATTGAGCACCAGCCTGCATCGCTACAATATCCAATGGCAAATGATACCAGCCGGCTTTAGAGCTCATGATTGCAGGCGCCACAGGGGTATTAATCAGTAAGTATTCATAGCTACGCCGTTGAGCAGAGAATCTAGCGTGAAATTCATCATTAACTAATGCCGACCAAACCACGCGAACCGCGTCTGGCAAAAAGGCATTCACACCCCGCACCCAAGCATTACTTTCTCTATCCACATCTGCATCAAAATGTACGACCTGCATCATTGCATGTACGCCTGCATCAGTCCGGCCTGCAGCATGTATACGGACAGGATGTTGTGCGACAGACTGAATTGCGCGTTCTAATGCATCTTGTACGCCACAACCATTAGATTGACTTTGCCAACCACAGTAACTAGTGCCATCATATTCTATGCCGAGTGCAATACGCATCTAAATTACAGGCTTTATAAAAACAATGATTAAAATGATAAGCGCAATACAAATTACGGTGTAGTCTAACCAACTTTGCTCTACATGCTCTAACGTTACATTGATATCGCTATCTTCATTACTGGCAAACGCATTATTCAAATGCTCAGCCAAACCCTTAGTTAGCGAGTTTAACTTTGTTGTCTCTACTTGTTGCTGCGCCTCGACATAGTGCAAAGTTAGCCATAAACGTGCCGCAAAGCGTTTTACATCAAGGCCAATATAAGATAAAGGCTCCATCAAAAAATACAATCCTGAAATGAGTTGTTGCTTGGAGTTTTTTAATAACATTACTGACACTATCGCAAGCATCAAAACAATCCTTAACACTTGAATCAAGCCTCTCTCCAAACCTTCATATGTTGGCTTGAAAACAAATGGCCAATTTGCGATATGCTCACCTGGCGTGTTAAACAAAAAAATCAAAAACATAACTAAATAAAACCACTTCAACCGTTTCATTAACCGATAAAAATGTGAATTTTTGAAATTTAGTAGCAAAAGCAAGAATACAAGCACCAACATTGCATTTAAACCCCACATATTCAATGTCAATGCAAAAATAAAAAAAAGAATAAACTGCGTTTTGGTATTAATTTTGACCATTTATCCCTTCCATTTATCAACTTACTAGCTATTAAATACAAAAAGCCGGGCAGAAACCCGGCTTTCATCATACATTAGATTTTTATTAACTAAGCGTAGCTAATATTTCTTCTGCCCGCTTACGTTGATTCGCGCCGCCTTCTTTAAGCACCTCATCTAACAGCTCTTTGGCACCTTCTTTATCTTCCATATCAATATAAGCCGCAACTAATTCCAACTTAGTTTCTACTTCTTCTGATTCT
>JAZGEZ010000115.1:0-12221 GCA_036479055.1 Methylophilaceae bacterium
CTGCCTGAGAGCCATGCCAACATGATCATGTGCTTTATCATTGGTCGCTGGCATCAATACGTTAAAAGCGGATTTAAACGCAAGCCATTAGCCTACATTCAGCAACAACTGGCAACCATCATTTAATGTACGAACCACCATAAAAAAACCTGCCTAAAGATGAAAGATAATTCGCCTCTGACACAATGCTTTTTATTATGATTTTTTATTAACCTTCTCTTGGCTTAATAAAGCTCGCTCTTTACGAATGCCATTTAGAACATAGAAAAAAGCAAGCATACTAGCGATGACACTCGCAATTACAGATAGGTCAGAAAAATTAGAATTTGAAGAAAAACGAAGTACACAAAATATTCCACCTGCAAATGGAATTATGTATTTTAATTTTGGCAATCTCGCTAAAAAAGGCATGAGCTCAGCAATTGCAAAAAATATGATGAAGAAAAAACCTATGCCTATAGTTTGGCCAACTAAAGAGCCCATCGATGCTGCTGAGAATCCTTCCACAACCTACTTCCTTTCTAAAAATTCGTGCTTTAACTGGTCTGTTTTGTGAGGTCATCAAATTGTATCAGCTTATTAGCTTCTTCACTGAGCGCTATACATAACCCTTCGGACACTTCTCGGATAGTTCCCAACCGAGATTGAAACTCAACCACATCTGGGTGAAATAACTCACCATTGTAATCCAAACAATGGGTAATTCCTTGATGACTAAGAAAATTTCGCTCTTTTTTGAACATCTCTAGTTTGCTTATCAAACCTTCGTTATTATTTAATTTATTGAATATTTCTATAAGCCTTCCTAGCGGAGATTTGGCGTAGTCTTCGCCACTCATTTTGAAGCATACTGTGCTACCAACACACTCCTTTACAAGCTCAAGAGCTGCAGTAATATAAAGCTTCAGCTCTCGCTCTACTAACTGACAACCTGCCAAACCATATGCAACTTCAAGATAAAAACTATCTTTATTCATAACAACACCTTTTCTATCCCGCCATTGTTCGCTTTCTCGATGTAGTCTTCCATCCAGTTTTCGCCAAGAATGTGTTTGGCCATTTCAACAACAATGTAGTCCGCCTCAATACCCGTATCATCACCATAACGTGACAGCCCTTGCAAGCAACTTGGGCAGCTGGTTAGGATCTTGATATCTTGTTCTGGCTTACCTACTGTTAGACCCATTTTTTCCATCCCTTTCTCCAGCTCTTCTTGCTTGCGAAATTTAACTTGCGTTGCAATATCTGGGCGTGCAGCAGCAAACGTACCACTCTCACCACAACAGCGATCATTCAATTCAACCTCTTGCCCCATCAATGCATTCGTCACTTCTAATGGCTTATACGTTTTCATCGGGCTATGACAGGGGTCGTGGTACATATAACGTGTACCCGTCACGCCAGATAGCTTCTGATCTTTTTCCATCAAGTATTCGTGGATGTCTAACAATCGACATCCTGGAAATATTTTCTCAAATTCATATTTTTGCAACTGGTCCATGCAAGTACCACAGGACACAACGACTGTTTTAATATCAAGGTAATTGAGCGTATTGGCAACACGGTGGAACAACACGCGGTTATCCACCGTGATTTCTTGACCCTTATCATGATTCCCACTGGCCGTTTGCGGGTAGCCACAGCATAAATAACCAGGCGGTAATACGGTAATCGCTCCCACCTCGTACAACATTGCCTGCGTCGCTAAACCAACGTTCGAGAATAGCCGCTCTGAGCCACAACCTGGGAAGTAAAACACAGCTTCCGAAGCTTCCGTCACCTTTTCAGGGTTACGTATCAACGGAATCATATTGTCATCTTCTATTTTCAACATCGCGCGTGAAGTTTTTGACTGCACTTTTCTGGGCATAGGTCTATTAACAAAGTGGATCACTTGTGCTTTGATATCAGCCTTACCCACTGTTGAAGGTGGTGCTTTTTTATACTTAAGCAAGCCAAAGCGTTTTGCTACGCCATTAGCGAAATTGATTGCTTTAAAGCCTAAGCTAATCATAGCCCCACGTAGCAATTTAATCGTTGCCGGATCTTTGGCATTCAAGAACAGCATGCCAGCAGCCGTGCCTGGGTTAAATTTCTTTTGCCCTTGTTCACGTAAGAGATTACGCATTTTAATAGAGACATCACCGAAGTCGATGTTAACTGGACAAGGCGTTTCACAACGATGGCAAACTGTGCAGTGATCAGCAACATCATTAAACTCTTCAAAGTGCTTAAGTGACACGCCACGACGCGTTTGCTCTTCATATAAAAAGGCTTCAACTAATAACGAGGTTCCTAGAATCTTATTACGAGGGCTGTATAACAGATTAGCACGTGGCACATGGGTAGAGCACACAGGCTTACACTTGCCACAACGCAAGCAATCTGAAATATCATCTGCTATCTCACCCATCGCGGATTGTTCCATAATGATGGATTCTTGCTCAAGCAAACCGAAGCTTGGCGTATACGCATTATCCAAACCAGAACCATCCAGCAATTTACCTTTGTTAAAATGACCGTTCGGATCAACTTTATTTTTATACTGGGTAAACGTGTCGATTGTTTCTTGGTCGATAAACTCCATCTTGGTGATGCCAATACCATGCTCACCAGAAATCACACCATTTAGCTTTCTTACCAATGCCATGACTCGTACGACCGCGCTATGCACTTCTTGCATCATATCGTAATCATCAGAGTTCACTGGGATATTGGTATGTACATTGCCATCACCCGCATGCATATGCAGCGCAATAAATACGCGGCTTTTTAGCACTGTTTGATGGATGTCATCTAGCGCTTCAATAATCTTCTGGTACTCTCGGCCGGCAAATATCTCTGCCAGCGGCTCCTTCAACTCACGCTTCCAAGACACGCGCAAATCATAAGATTGCACTGCTTGAAATACCGTGTCATGTTGTCCAAAAGATTCTCCAAATGCACCAAGCGCTGACAACGGCTTATTCAACGCGTTTAAGATCATCGTCCATTTAGTGCGCATGTTGCTGATTAGATCCAGTGCAATCTTTTGCTTAGACTGTGCACTACCGCTATCGGTATTGCCTTCTTCGTCAGCTTGTAATGGCAACTCCCCACCGACAAAGTGCTCTAATTGATCTAGCAACTTAAGCTTGTTATTAATAGAAAGTTCAATATTTATACGTTCAATGCCATCAGAATATTCACCTAATTGAGGCAAAGGAATCACAACATCTTCATTAATTTTAAATGCATTGGTATGTTTGGCAATGGCAGCTGTACGTGAGCGATCCAGCCAAAACTTTTTACGCGCCTCTGGTGACACTGCAACAAACCCTTCACCATCACGTGCATTACACATGCGCACCATGGCAGAAGCCACTTCACCGACTGCATTTTCATCATCTGAGGCTATGTCAGCCAACAAGACCATTTTAGGTCGCTGTTGACGTGCAGCTTTAGTCGCATAACCAACCGCCTTAATATAACGCTCATCCATATGCTCAAGACCAGCCATAATCACAGCAGGACTTTGTTTAGCTGTTGTATCTAAATAGTCTTTAATTTCTACAATCGCCGGTACGGCTTTAGAGACTTGCCCAAAGAATTCTAATGCTATGGTACGCACGTATTTAGGCATGCGGTGCAGAATAAATGTGGCTGAAGTAATCAGGCCATCACATCCTTCTTTTTGTACGCCAGGCAAACCTGACAAAAATTTATCGGTGACATCTTTACCCAAGCCTACCTTGCGGAAGCTCGGTCCTGGGATTTCTATCACTTCAGGCTCAGCTAATAAGTTCTTCCTGTCTATGTCATAACGGCTAATCTTAAAGCGCGCCATTTCAACATCATGAATCTTGCCCAAGTTATGATCTAAACGCTCAACCTCCATCCACGTTGAGTCAGGCGTCACCATCCTCCACGAGGCCAAGTTATCAAGCGCAGTGCCCCATAGTACGGCTTTTTTACCCCCTGCATTAACGGCAACGTTACCGCCAATACAGCATGCATCCGCAGAAGTTGGGTCGCACGCAAACTCTAAACCAGCCGCTGACGCCGCCTCCATTGCTCGACGTGTTACCACCCCTGCGCCACATTCGATTGTTGACACTTGGCGAGACACCCCAGGTAATGTACGCATTTGCACGCCCGTATGTTGGTCTAGCTTTTCTGTGTTAATCACAGCAGAGAGTGGCGTTAGTGGAATCGCACCGCCTGTATAACCTGTACCGCCGCCCCTAGGGATAATGGTTAAACCAAGTTCAACACAAGTCTTCACCAAGTAGGCAATTTCTGCCTCAGTATCTGGATTTAGCACCACAAATGGATACTCAACACGCCAGTCGGTTGCATCAGTAACATGTGATACACGCGCCAAGCCATCAAACTGAATATTATCTTTACGCGTATATTTGCTAAGTTTACTTAAAGCTTTTTTTCGCAAATCGTATGTTTGGCGAAAGTCTTCTGCGAATTTAACAATAGCCGCCTTAGCAGCAGCGACTAATTTTTCTACTTTTACATTGCCTGCACTACGCTCATCAATAGAAGAAACACGATGATTTAAAGCTTCAATCAAGGAAGCGCGGCGCTTAGGATTATCCAACATATCATCTTGCAAATAGGGGTTGCGGCTGACAACCCACAAATCACCCAACACCTCAAATAACATACGTGCACTTCTGCCAGTTTTACGCTCCGCACGCAATTCGGTAAGCGTCTCCCACATCTCTTCGCCCATGAACCGAATAACGATTTCTCGGTCAGAAAAAGAAGTATAGTTATAAGGGATTTCCCTTAAACGGGTTGGCTGCTCTGGGTTGGCGTTGAGAGACTCTGGAGGTGTCGGTGCGTTCATTCAAATTTCATCAAAAAAAGAAGCGAATTATATCACGTGAGCAGCCTACAGAAACTACGAGCGCATTATGGTTATTCATATATCTTCAATATTAAAAACAGGTTAAAAACGTTACAATCTAGCTATGCAAACATTTAAAAAAACCGCTGTTGTTATTGCACTACTCATCTTATTGGTAACGCTCGGCTACACCTCTTTACAACAACCAAAAGCACCTAATGCTTTATTTACCACCATCAAAGGGCAAGAAATCAGTATGGCGTCGCTTAAAGGTAAAGTCGTACTCATTAATTTTTGGGCAACAGACTGTAAAAGCTGTGTAGCTGAAATGCCGGCACTGATTGAAACTTACAAGCAGTACCAAAACAAAGGACTAGAAATCATCGCTGTTGCCATGCCTTACGATCCGCCTGCGCAAGTCGCTATGTTTGCAGAGCAAAAGGGCTTGCCATTTCCGGTCATGCACGATGGCTATGGGAACATCACGCAGCAATTTGGCGGCGTTAACATTACGCCATCTGCCTATATTTATAATAAAGACGGTCAACGTATACAAAAAACTGTTGGCACTTTAAACTTTAAAAAACTGTATGCACTACTTGATCAGGAGCTTAGCTAATGTTGTGGGTAAAAGCCTTTCATATTATTTTTGTTGCCAGTTGGTTCGCTGGATTATTCTATTTACCGCGTCTATTTGTAAACCACGTGATGGAAACTAGCCCAGAAGCTGTTCAACGCCTCTCGCTAATGGAGCAAAAGCTTTATCGTTTTATGTTGCCACTCGCCTTGCTTGCCCTTGGTTCTGGTTTATGGCTATGGCTTGGCTATGGCATTGCTGGCAAATGGATGCATCCTAAACTAACACTTGTGATCGGTTTGATCGCTTACCATCTCTATTGTGGAAAAATTATGCGTGACTTTACAGCAGGCAAGAACCATCGTAGCCATGTCTGGTTTCGTTGGTTTAATGAAATACCTGTGCTAGCCTTAGCTGCAATCGTCATACTCGTGGTGGTAAAACCTTTTTAAACCATCAATTTAAACCATCAAAATTATGGACATCCTAAACTCAAACTGGCTCATAAAAATGCTGAGGAAAGCTGGAAGCACACCGCAAGTGCGTCTGCTAAGCCTGTTTGACATTTTAGATGACTGGGCAGAAGCCCCAGGTATTGCAGAACAGTTCAAGGCCAGTGAGCTTGATGAAACGCCACTTAAAACTTATCTCGGTTTAGAAGCAGCAAAAGCTGGTGCAGCATTACCCGAAATCCTGGCCACTCAACTTTACGTCATGGCCCAATCAGGCATTCAAGAAAAATTACTAGGTAATAATCCCTTAGGCCTTGCCCATGCCAAAAGTGCCGCAGAAGCTTTAATTTCAGCCCAAACTAAAAAAGAATTTCACATCGCCAGATCATCTGTATACGCTATTGCAGCCAGTTTCTTTGGCGTTATGATTATAGTTGGTAGCATTTTTATGCTTAATAAACCAACGTCATCAGGGTCTCATCAACTAGCAATAACCAATAAGGCCGAACAATTCAAACCCATGGCTCGCAATGTCATTGCCTCGCCACAGAGCACTGCCGCGCTCGTAGCGCAGATTGAAAAAATGCGAAGTGGAAATTGCCGATTATTAGAAGCACTTCAGTTACCAGATGAATATAAATCTGTTTATTTTCAAAATATTGTACTTGGTCAAATTAGCACTAACCCAAGTGAACAAAAGCTAGTACGCCAATTACTAGAAAAAATACGTTGCAACTACTCACCTATGCTGATGAAAAAATCCACATAAACTCTTTATGGTAATAAAAAGCCGACCTTGATTACTCAAGGCCGGTTTTTTTATGTCAACAATATCTCTACTCAGAAATTTTCTTCAAATTATCTAATCCACCTCGATAAACAGCGTGTATTGTCTTAGTTGCTGTCGCATCACCCTGCCCTTTGGCTGGGCTTGCAGATACGTCTTTACGCTTAAAATTCCCCTGCCAAATCACTTCTGATCCAGATGATGTTGGTACCACCTGAATGGTAGAAGCATAGCTACTAACTGGCAAGACACCTTCATTAATAATATAAGAATAGGTCTTAGCACTATCATTGTATGCGGTTAATGTTTCGTTAATCGTACCGCCGTCTTGTAATGTTAATAATCGTACAGCACCCTTTTGATTATTTGTGCCGCCCACAATCTCTGTTTTAGCGACTGCCGGATGCCAAGCGCCTAAATCACCGAAGTTGCGCACTTTTTCCCAAACCTTGTTCACCGGGGCATTAATTGCAACCTTTTCTACAACAGATAAACTACTAGCTGTAACAGAACTACCGCCACTACTGGCACATGCTGTTAACGCTACCGCACTCATTAATACGACTAGATTTGCTATTTTTCTCATAATGCTCTCCTTAATTGATATACGGCATATACTATACCGTTCTGTATATAATATTGATTTAATTATGATAAGTAAACCAGTATTTTTACTAATTTACTACGTAATATACAAATACACCTATATTTAAACTTACTAGTCTGTATATGGCTAATCCAAAGGGGATGGGAATCCATGTTATACTTGTGGCATGAGCGTTTTAAAAGAAAAAATACTAGCTACCGCGACTGATCTCTTTCAGACGCGTGGTATCAATTCGACTGGTGTAGATACCATTGTCGCTGTCGCTGGCACAACCAAAATGACGTTATATAAGCACTTCCATACCAAAGAAGGCCTTATCTTGGAAGTGCTGAGCAAAAGCCAACAAGACTTTCAAAACTGGCTAGATAACAAACTGAATACGAACAGTAAAGCACCTACTGACAAAATTAAGCGGCTTTTTGATTTTATTGAAGAGTGGGTCACCTCACCAAGTTTTTTGGGAATGGGCTTCATTAAGGCCTCAGCAGAGTTCCCCAATGAAGAAAACCCTATTCACCAACTTTCATCTAAGCAATCACGTGAATTTAGGCAATATATCAGCAAGCTAGCAAGCGAGGCTAATATTAAAGATGCTGACGGATTAGCACTACAGTTATCACTTCTTTTTGAAGGTGCTGTACAGGCAGAGCAAATGAAACGTGGGTCTGGCGCTATTAAGTATGCAAAAAAAGCCGCCAAACTACTAATCGATGGCGCTATTAATCACTAAACATAGTCATTTTGACTTGCAATAACCACTGTTGCTAAAAGATAATAGCGTTTTAATCTAAAGCAACTCCACATTATGCAAACACTCATCTGCGGCTCTTTAGCTTTTGACACCATTATGGTGTTCCAAGATCAATTTAAGAATCATATTTTACCTGACCAGATTCACAAATTGAGCGTGGCGTTTTTTGTGCCGGATATGCGCAGAGAATTTGGCGGCACCGCTGGCAACATTGCCTATAATTTACAGCTGCTTGAAGGTGACCCCCTCATTATGGCAGCGGTTGGCGAAGATTTTGGCCCCTATCAAAAGTGGATAGATCAAAACAAGCTATCTAGCCAACACATCAAAACAATTCCTGAAAGCTTTACAGCACAAGCGTTCATCACGACAGATATAGATGACAATCAAATCACCGCTTTTCACCCTGGTGCAATGATGGAGTCACATCAAAATAGCGTCAATGATTGTAAAGATGTTTCATTAGCGATTATTGCGCCTGACGGCCGAGATGGGATGTTCCAGCATGCTAAAGAGTGCTTTGATGCAGACATCCCTTTTATGTTTGATCCAGGCCAAGGCTTACCAATGTTTAGTGGCGACGAACTGATGCACTTTATTGAAATGGCCAGCTATCTAGCTGTTAATGATTACGAAGCTCAAGTGCTTCAAGACAAAACCGGTCTAAACCTTGAGCAGCTTGCCGAGAAGGTAGTGGCTCTAATTGTCACACTAGGTGGAGAAGGCTCACATATTTATGCAGATGGTCAACGGTACGAAGTGCCATGCGTTAAAGCAGAGGAAGTTGTAGATCCTACTGGGTGCGGGGATGCTTACCGCGCTGGGTTACTGTATGGTATTGCAAGAGAATGGGACTGGCCAACTTGTGGAAGATTAGCATCGTCCATGGGGGCAATTAAAATAGCTAGCCGTGGTGGACAAAACCACAAGCCATCTCGAGAAGAAATAGAGAACATTTACAGCCAAGCACTTGTCAAAGAAGTTGCAGAGCAACAAAATTAACATCATTTATATGTAAGGGAAAATTATGAAATTCTCAACATTAATATTAATAGCTGCTTTATCACTATTCGTCGCCGCTTGTGCCAGCTCAAACTCAGGTAGCGTATATAAACGTGATGATGCGCGCAAAGTACATACCGTTAAAACAGGTGTGGTTGAAAGTGTGCGCACTGTTAGGTTAGAAGGCACTAAATCACCTGTCGGTACGGTTGCGGGTGGCGCCATTGGTGGCATTGCTGGCGGCTCTATTGGTCATGGTCGTGGTAGCGCGCTAGGTGCTGTTATTGGCGCAGTTGCAGGCGGCATTGCCGGCTCTGCAACAGAAGAAGTGATTACCCGTAAAGACGCACTAGAAATCACCGTAAAATTAGATGGTGGTGGTCTTGTCGCAATCGTCCAAGAGGCTGATGAGGAATTCAACCCGGGTGAGTCTGTCAGGATAGTGGAAAGTAGTGACACCTCTCGCGTAACACATTAAACGTTAATCAGTATATGATTAACCGCATACACGTCTCCTGATTAATGGAGAACTATTTATAATGTGTCCTTATCTAATCGCTACCTAAGCTAATTTTTGCAGCAAACACACTTTCTCGTTATTGCCTATCGCATATTCTTGGTCTTGCTCCACACGTTGGTGGGCATACTAATTACCGCTTCTATTTGGTCATTTTCAAAAAGAAAAACGAGATTGAATCTCACCCGGTGGTGGTGTAGAAAATTACTTCAGCATTTGAATGTTCATATAGTGACCTATGGAGATTTGCCTGATCAAGAGTTATCTAACAGTATGTTTTTAGCAAACCATATCTCTTGGACTGATATTCACGCACTAAACAGCATCATCCCCCTACAATTTATTGCGAAATCTGACATTAACAACTGGCCAATATTTGGCTATCTCGTCAGAAAATCTGGCACGATCTTTATCAATAGAAATAGCCGTAAAGATACATCACGTATTGTGGAAACCACAACCAACCATTTACTAGCCGGTGGCAATGTTGGGTTTTTCCCAGAAGGCACCACAACGGATGGTCGCTTTATTGGACACTTTAAAAGTAGCATTGTACAAGCAGCGATCAATGCCAATGCCCATATACACCCAGTCGCCATTCGCTACCCTCTTCCGAATGGAGGCGTAAACACGAAAGTGGCATATGCTGGAGAAACTAGCCTAGGGGAGTCAATGATGAACATACTCAAGCAAAAGAGCCCTATCATTGAATTACATTATCTACCCCTCATTGACTCACAGCAGGCGAACAGACAAACGCTGACACAAACAGCATTTAAAGCGATTTCTACTACCTTAAATCTTTAACGGATTATCCTTTATATCAGAGGCTACTTGGGTAATCTCCTTTGTTTCTAAACACATCGCTGTCAACTTGCCGCCCCATAAACAACCCGTGTCAAGCGCATAAACATTATCTCGCTGGTGTAATCCTAGAGCCGACCAATGGCCAAAGATAATAGCGTTATCTTTAGAGGCTCTTTCTGGCAGATCAAACCATGGCGTTAAGCCCTTCGGCACATCCGCTAATTCGCCTTTAAAATCAAAATCTAAAGCACCGGCTACTGTGCAAACACGCAGACGTGTCATGCCATTCGTAATGGCTCGTAAACGGTCATAACCAGACAGTGATTCATGCCAAGTATTAGGCGTATTGCCATACATGTTAGCTAAAAAAACCCTATAAGAATCGCTTTGCAATGCAGACTCAACTTCTTTGGCATAGGTTAGTGCATCATTGACTTGCCACTGCGGCAATAGGCCTGCATGTACCATCACATAACAGTCATTTGCAACCATTAATGGCTGATGCCGTAGCCATGTCATCAACGCTTCTGCATCAGGTGCATCAATGATGGGCTGCAAGGTGTCACTACGATGTGGCTTTCGTATACCATGCACCACAGCTATCGCATGCAGGTCATGGTTACCTAATACAACTTTGATGTTATCTTGATGCTGATAGCACCACCTTAGCACTTCAAGTGACCCACTACCTCGGTTAATCAAATCACCGACCAACCATAAACCATCTGTTTCGAGGTCAAAATCCAAGCGTTCCAACAACGCCTGAAAAGCGTGGTAACAACCTTGTATATCGCCTATTGCATAGGTGGCCATACTGACCTTTCAATCCAAATAAAGACGTTACTCTTTAGGTACTGCAGGTTAAGGTAGCGTAAAACTAGCACCAGACTGATTGGCCATATAAGCCACTGCTTTAGTCACTTCATTATCGGTTAAATCAGGATTGCCACCACGCGAAGGCATGGTGCGAACACCTTCTATTGCATTCTTAGCCAGCACTTCAAAACCTAGTGCAATACGCGCTTCCCAAGCTGCGCTATCACCAATCTTAGGAGAACTCATTAAACCCGTACCATGGCACGCTGCACAAGCCTGATTAAACACCTCTTCACCACTCATTTCAACATAGTTGCTTCTGTCAGGCGCAACCTCAACGACCGCTAAAGGCTTAATATTTTTTGCCACATCAATGACTGCTACTGGCGTTTTCGTCGCTACTGTGGGCGTAATAAGCGTATAAACCACAAAGAAAGGTGCGACTACTCCACCTAATACAACAATCACTTTTTGAAGAAAACTTACGTTGGTATTTGTATTTGCGTCATGACTCATAATGGTGGCACTCATAATTATTAAAACGAAATAATTATACCAGCGAACTAGCTGCACCAGCATAAAGGACAAGAACTAGCCCCTTTGTTATAATCCGCCACATGCGCTCGTAGCTCAGTTGGATAGAGTGTTGGTTTCCGAAACCAAAGGTCGTGGGTTCGACTCCCGCCGGGCGCACCATCAATAACGCATAACAAAAAGGACACGCTAAATAGCGTGTCCTTTTTTATTGACGCCCTTTTTAAAGGGTGTCAATTAATAGGGCAGTATCAAAAAATAATGATCAACGACTAACGCCAAGAAAAGCAACATCAGATATAGAATCGAATACTTAAATGTACTTTTGGATAGCGCATCCGAATATTGACGATACAGTTTAATGGCATAAGCCATGAAAACAATATCTAACAGTAGTACAGAGACTAGATAAATAATCCCACTCATCCGCATGGCAAATGGAATCAACGTTACGGCCACCAAAATAATAGTGTAGAGCAAAATATGTAATGTTGTGTACACCTCGCCATGTGTTACGGGTAACATTGG
>JAZGEZ010000116.1:0-3456 GCA_036479055.1 Methylophilaceae bacterium
TTGCAGATTTGCTAGTTGCAGATGGCATTGTGACATTTGCAGACTTGGCTAAAGCTAAGGCGGCTACGTTATCAGCAATTTTAGAAAAAGCAGGCTCACGTTATACCATGCACAAGCCGGATTCATGGCCACAACAAGCAGCATTAGCACGTGATGGTAAAATGGATGAATTAAAAAAACTTCAAGACGAACTTGATGGCGGAAAAGCCAAATAAGTAGATAAGGAATAAATCATGGCACATAAAAAAGCAGGCGGCAGTTCACGAAACGGTCGCGACTCCCAATCCAAACGACTAGGTGTTAAAGCCTTTGGTGAGCAGGTAGTTTCAGCAGGGAGCATTATTGTTCGTCAACGCGGTACAAAAATGCATGCTGGTGAAAACGTAGGCATGGGTAAAGATCACACTTTATTTGCTAAAATTGACGGCAAAGTAACTTTTTGCGTTAAAGGCGCATTAAAACGCCAGATGGTCAATATAGTAGCGGTTTAAAAACTATGCTTAAATAGAAAGCCCTGCCTTAGGTAGGGCTTTTTTATTTTAAGTGCTTTCTAATTAAGCATAGTGACTTATTAAGTAAGAACCATAGACAAGAACCAAAGACAATGAAATTTATAGATGAGGCTACAATTAAGGTGTACGGCGGTGACGGCGGCAATGGCGTTGCTACCTTCCGTCGTGAAAAATACGAGCCTATGGGCGGCCCTAGTGGTGGTGACGGTGGCAAAGGCGGTTCAGTCTATGCAGTTGCTGATCGTAACATCAATACGTTAGTGGATTATCGCTACACACGTACTTTGCGTGCACAGCGCGGTGAAAATGGTCGCAAAGCAGAGCAGTATGGCGCTAGTGGCGATGATTGTATTTTACGCGTGCCAGTGGGGACGGTTATCTCCGACAAGGCAACAGGCCAAAAAATTGTAGACTTAGCTGATAATGGCCAAAAAGTATTGATTGCCAAAGGCGGTGCGAATGGCTTAGGCAACGTGCATTTTAAATCGAGTGTAAACCGTGCGCCACGTCAATGTACGCAAGGGCAAGAGGGTGAGTCCTTCGAGTTGTTTTTAGAACTCAGAGTGTTAGCTGATGTCGGTTTGTTGGGTATGCCTAACGCAGGAAAGTCGACCTTTATCCGGTCTGTTTCTGCTGCCAAGCCCAAAGTAGCAGATTATCCATTTACGACATTGCGGCCCAATTTGGGGGTTGTGCGTGTAGATGCAAACCGTAGTTTTGTGATTGCAGATGTACCTGGGTTAATTGAAGGTGCAGCGGATGGTGCTGGGCTTGGTGTACGTTTCCTTAAGCACCTTCAGCGAACTTCGTTATTGCTACACTTGGTCGATATTGCACCCCTTGATGGTATAACTGACCCTTTGGTTGAAGCTAAAGCGATTGTGAATGAATTGAAAAAACATGACCAGACACTATATGAAAAGCCACGTTGGTTAGTGTTGAATAAAATGGATATGGTGGAAGATCCAGACCAAGTTGCAGCAGCTTTTGTTAAAGACTACGATTGGGATGGACCAGTATTTGTTATTTCTGCCATTAATGGAAATGGTTGCAAAGCACTGACTTATGCCATTATGGATTATTTAGATGAAGTGAAATTACAAGCAGAGGAAGAAGCGTAGACGGGTCATGAGTAAGTCACTACTACACAACAGCAATACTTTCGTCGTGAAAGTAGGATCCAGCTTGGTCACACAAGATGGCGAGGGGCTTGATCATGCTGCAATCGATAGTTGGGCGGCACAAATCAGTGATCTAGTCAAACAGGGTAAGAAGATTGTTTTGGTTTCTAGTGGGGCTATTGCTGAGGGCATGCAGCGTCTAGGATGGAAGAATCGGCCTGTAGAGGTTCATGAGTTACAAGCAGCAGCAGCCGTCGGGCAGATGGGCTTAGTACAAGCCTATGAAAGTAGTTTTAGCAAGCATGGACTGCATACGGCTCAGGTGTTGCTTACCCATGAAGATTTAGTCGATCGTAAACGTTATCTAAATGCACGTACGGCACTTAAAACGTTGTTAGATTTAAATGTAATTCCGATTATTAATGAAAATGATACCGTGATAACGGACGAGATTCGATTTGGCGATAATGACACATTAGCTGCCTTGGTTGCTAACTTAATGGAAGTTGATGCACTGGTTTTGCTCACTGATCAGCAAGGCTTGTTTTCAGCCGATCCTCGGCAAGATAAAGCCGCAACGTTTATTAATTTTGAAACGGCTGGTAATGCAGCATTAGAGCAAATGGCAACGACTGCTGGTTCAGGTGTTGGTACTGGTGGTATGTTGACAAAAATATTAGCGGCCAAGCGTGCGGCTAAAAGCGGTGCGCACACAGTGATTGCTTCAGGAAAAGAGCATAATGTGTTGCTACGTTTGTGTGATGGTGAAGCGATAGGCACTCATCTAAAGGCAACGAAAATGAAAACGGTTGCTAAGAAGCAATGGTTAGCAGATCACTTACGTACGGATGGAAAGTTAATATTAGATACGGGTGCAGTCAATGTGATTAAAACAGAAGGCAAAAGCCTGCTACCTGTTGGGGTGACTGAAGTGCTTGGTAGTTTTGAGCGTGGTGATGTGGTGTCTTGTATTGACGGTGTAGGTAATGAAGTCGCGCGAGGTATCGTGAACTATAGTTCTCATGAAGTGCTGCGCATCAAAGGTGAGGCAAGTCAAAAAATTGAACCAATACTTGGTTATGTAGAAGAGTCGGAATTGATTCACCGAGATAATTTAGTTGTGCTGTAACGTTATAGGAAATAGTATGGATAAAAAACAACCACTAGTCGCTATTATTATGGGGTCAAATAGTGACTGGCCAACGATGAAAAATACTGCAGAAATATTGGCGGATTTTGGTGTGGCTTATGAGGCGGAAGTGGTCTCTGCGCATCGCACACCGGATATGATGATGGATTTTGCAGCAGGTGCAGCAAAGGCTGGGTATAAAGTGATTATTGCCGGTGCTGGTGGTGCTGCCCACCTGCCTGGCATGGTCGCTTCTAAGACCATATTGCCAGTATTAGGCGTGCCAGTTGCAACCAAGCATTTAGAGGGGCATGATTCTTTATTGTCTATCGTGCAGATGCCTAAGGGCATCCCAGTTGCTACGTTTGCAATCGGCGATGCGGGCGCAGCAAATGCTGGCTTGTTCGCAGTGTCCTTATTGGCAAACGAAGACGCTGCATTGGCCAAAAAATTGGTTACGTTTCGTGAGAAGCAGATTGAAAAAGTAAAAGCAATGGAGTTGACCGAAAAGCCATGAAATCAGAGGTAATATCTGCACCAGCAATGCTGGGTATGTTGGGTGGCGGACAGCTAGGCCGCTTCTTTGTGATTGCTGCACATGAGATGGGCTACCAAGTAACGGTGTTAGACCCTAGTAAAGACAGCCCGGCAGGCAAGATTGCTGATGTGCATTTATGTGCAGACTATGATGATG
>JAZGEZ010000117.1:0-3254 GCA_036479055.1 Methylophilaceae bacterium
TGATGACTTTATGGCTACCAATGATTGATTCTGCGCGTAGTTATGGCCCTGTATTTACTAGCTTAAAAAAAGCACTGCCAGAAAATTATACGTGTATTACTAGTGAAAACCTTGGCAATGCTCAACGTGACTTACTGCACTACTATGCGGATGTTAAAACATACGCAGGGCAGCCAGGAGAAAAAGTAAACTGTGATTTATTCCTGATTCAGGATAACAAAAAATCAAAAAACAACGATTTTGACCCTAGCTGGCAACTCATCTGGAGTGGCAAGCGTATCAGTGAACGTAAAGAAAAGTTTAGGTTGTTTCAACAAAAATATTAACCAGTAAGCAGCATCTTTGCACCAGCCACGACTAAGACTAAGGCCAATATCTTTCTAATTGTTGGGTTCGCTAGCCGACGGCTACCATACTCAGCACCAATTAACCCACCTATAACCGCCGCTACTCCCCAAGCAAACAAGCCCGAAGGCAACGTAACGGATTTGGTTAGCACACCAGCTAACCCAGAGATGGAGTTAACCAATATAAAGGCGGCAGTAATCCCTGAAATCATTTTTGTTTCTGCCCAATTCATTAATATAAGAATTGGGCTTAAAAATATACCTCCCCCCACACCTGTTAAACCCGAGAGAAAACCCAAACCAGCACCTATACTTAATAACAAAAATTTAGTAGGCATTTGCTTAACGATACTGGGAACAGTCGCCGCCCTATTGAATATTTGCCATGCAGCAGCAATCAAAACAATGCCAATGATGGGCTTATAAATATAACCAGGTAAATTAATCAAACCACCAATAAATGCAAATGGAATTGAGCCTGCAATAATCGGCAGCAATATTGGCCAAGAAAATGCTTTTACTCTATAGAACTTATATAGCGCGATTGAGCTCACCAAAATATTTAGGGCAAGTGCAGCAGGTCGCATACTTTCTGGAGCTACACTCATTAATGCCATTACAGCTAGATAACCAGAGGCGCCGCCATGTCCTACAGAAGAATATAATAAAGCCGCTACAAAAATGAGCGGCACGATGAGTAAACTAGTTGAGAGAAAATCCATTAATTAGCTCGACACTCAGACAATATGTTGTTTAATCGCTTCAACCACGCGTGGATGCAAACCCTCTCCCTGTTTGTTTTTTACGTGTGCAACAATAGATTCAATCATCACTGAGTTCCAAAAACTTTGCAGGTGTCCAGCGATATCCTTTTTAGCTGACTCATTGTCTGGGTTTGCTTCAAAAAAGTCGCCTATCTGATTGGCCATTTTTATTAATTTATCTACTTTCATGCTATCTCTATACTATTATCCTATTGACGTGACTATAAGCCACATACTGTTGATCCCTTACAAACCCTAGCAAAGTAATATTGTATTCCTCTGCAATACGCACAGCTAAACCTGTTGGGGCTGATATGGCGGCTAGCACATTAAAACCCGTCATCGCAACCTTTTGTACCATTTCATAACTGGCTCGGCTAGAAGTTAAAATAAAACCACCTTGCACGCCCTGTTTAAGTAGGGCTCCTAACAACTTATCCAGCGCATTATGTCTACCGACATCTTCACGAACAGTTAGTATATTCCCCATTTCATCCGCCCATGCACATGCATGGGTTGCCCCAGTTAGCTGCTGTAATGTCTGTAACGAACGAATATCATCCTGCGCTTTAAAAATACTGCTTACTTTGATTTTACTTTGCACAATTTGTCGTACATCGGCATCCGGCAGTTGGAAGACCTGAGTTAAGCTTTCTGCACCACACAAACCACAACCCGTTCGGCCCGCCATGCTACGTCTGCGCTCTTTCAATTGCACAAACCGTTCACTGGCAATGTCTAAGTGCAACTCAATACCTTCATCCTGCTGCTGCACCTCAATATCATATAACTCACTCTTACCTTTTAAAATACCTTCTGTAAGTGAAAAACCTAAGGCAAAATCTTCCAAGTCTTCTGGCGTCGCCAGCATAACAGCATGCGATACGCCGTTATACATTAGCGCAACAGGCACTTCTTCGGCTAGTTGATCTGTTGTGCTAGTCAACTCCCCATGACGCCAACGTTGTACTTTGTATTCTTGTGATGACGCTACACCACACGATTGAGTAGCCTTCTTTTTCATCCAGCTTTACTTATTCAATAACCGCTGGCTTCGCTGGCAAAATGCCAGTCAGCTCAATTTGAGACTCACTAAACTGTTTATATTTTTGCTGCCAATCAGACACTTGGTTCACTTTACTGACTTGTACTGCAGTTACTTTGTATTCAGGACAATTTGTCGCCCAGTCAGAGTTGTCTGTTGTAATCACATTGGCACCAGATTCAGGATGATGGAAAGTGGTATAAACTACTCCTGGCTGCACCCGCTCTGTAATTAACGCTCGCAATACCGTTTCGCCTGATCGGCTAGCAATGCCCACCCAATCACCTTCTTGTATACCACGCTCTTCTGCATCATGTGGGTGCACTTCAATTTTATCTTCATCATGCCACACCACATTATGCGTACGACGTGACTGCGCGCCTACGTTGTACTGAGAGAGAATGCGGCCTGTCGTAAGGATTAACGGGTATTTGCCATTGACCTTTTCATCCGTCGGCACATATTGTGTAATATAGAATTTGCCCTTACCCCTTACAAATTCATCTACATGCATGGTTGGGGTCCCTGTAGGGGCTTCGTCATTACATGGCCACTGTATGCTCCCTAATGCATCCAACTTTTTAAAGCTTACCCCTTTAAATGTTGGTGTTAACGCAGCAATTTCATCCATGATGTCACTAGCATGGTTATATTGCATTTCATAACCAAGTGCAGCCGATAGTTTCGCGGTAATTTCCCAATCTTCCATCCCATTCTTAGGTGCCATCACACGACGAACAGGGGAAATACGGCGTTCCGCATTCGTAAACGTACCACTTTTTTCTAAGAATGACGCGCCGGGGAAAAATACGTGTGCAAACATGGCGGTTTCATTTAAGAATAAATCTTGTACAATCACGCACTCCATACTTTCTAATGCATGGGTAACATGCTTGGTATCTGGATCAGATTGCGCAATATCTTCACCGACACAATAAAGCCCCTTAAAACTACCTTCTGCCGCTAAATCCAACATGTTTGGGATACGTAAACCTGGATCAGTACTAAGCGTTACACCCCAAGCCTCTTCAAACTCTGCTTTTGCTTCACTATCATTCACATGACGATAGCCAGGATACTCATGTGGCATAGAGCCCA
>JAZGEZ010000118.1:0-5740 GCA_036479055.1 Methylophilaceae bacterium
CACAAGTAAAAAGCAAATAAAATGTTTACGAAATCAACGCTAGTTAGATTGCTTTTTTAATCATTTTCGCGTAAATTTCTTTCATTGCTAGGGGTCTTTAACCCATTTTTGTTTTAAAGTGAGAGTCACCCTTTGAACCTGATGCGGGTCATGCCGCCGTAGGAAATGCAGTTTACTGTGTTCCTTATATGATTGATTATTTGGAGCCAGCTATGAACACCATCGATAAAGATTTAGCTAAATTTTCCACCGAAACAGCCTCAGTAGACGAAGGCACAACGCAACCTTTTGCTAAGTCACGCAAAGTCTACGTTGAAGGTAGTCGCCCTGATATCCGCGTTCCTTTCCGCGAAATCACATTGAGCGATACCGCATCGCAATTTGGTGCAGAAAAAAATCCACCGATTATGGTTTACGATACATCAGGTCCGTATACAGATCCTGACGTTAAAATTGATATCCGTAACGGTTTGCCAGCGATGCGTGCAACATGGGTTATGGAGCGTGGCGATGTTGAAGAACTGGATGGGCCCTCTTCAGAGTTTGGACAGCAGCGTAAAACAGATCCAGAACTTGCGGCAATGCGCTTTAATCTTTCACGCAAACCATTACGTGCTAAAAAAGGTAAGAACGTTAGCCAAATGCACTATGCACGCCAAGGTATCATCACGCCAGAGATGGAATACATTGCCATTCGCGAAAACCAACGCCGCGAAGGCATGAGCGATATGTTACAAAAGCAGCATAAAGGTGAAAGCTTTGGTGCAAGCATTCCAGATACCATCACACCAGAATTTGTACGTGATGAAGATGCGCTAAAAAAAGGCATGGAAGAAAAATCGATTGAGTTCGTGAAAAAAGGTAGTGAGGTTTACCAAAAAGTTTAATGTGACTTTTATTAAAAACTATGGCCAATAATAAATTATTAGATTTGAGCATTCCCCAATGGGACCGCGAAAAACCTACAAGGTTTTGGGACCCTGGGCGCAAACTAATAAAATCCATTAGACAATATCAGCGCTTAAAAGAATCAAAAAACCCAATCAATATTTTTAGAGCAAAATTATGCGTTATTCGACATCGATTTTGGAGTGTCGTTTCGGGAGCTGAAATAGATTTATCATGCCAAATTGGTGGTGGATTACTTATCCCACATCCAAATGGTATAGTCATTCACCCTGCATCTAAGATTGGGGCTAATTGTCTTATTTTTCAACAAGTGTCATTAATTAGCCGCATAGAGCTTGGATTCCATGTCGATATAGGTGCTGGTGCTAAAATTTTAGGCCCATTAAAAATAGGTAATCATGCCCGAGTAGGTGCAAATGCTGTTGTAACAAAAGATGTGGAGGAAGGGGAAACAGTAGTCGGCATACCTGCTAAAAAATTGCCCCCAAAAACACCAAATAAGCTTGTTTGAATCAAAACCAGCTAATGTAGGTTTTATATCTTCGATACATGCAGCCCAATAATTACTGTGTTGATTCCAATTAAGATTTATACAACTCTGATAGAATATACAAATCGCTCTACAGCAAGGCTCAGTCAGCCTTCGCTTAAAGATTAACAATATAGGAGAAATTCATGCATGTTTCATTCGAAGAAGCTCAACAAATTATCAATAGCGCAGTCAAAAAATCAAGGGCAATCGGCGTTAAAATGTGTATCGTCGTTCTAGACTCTGGCGGCAATATAAAAGCATTTGCACGCATGGATGATGCTTGGATTGGCAGTAGCGATATTGCCATTAAAAAAGCAAAAACGGCTTGTTTCTTTTCAATGTCATCAGGTGAAATCGGCAAGCTATCTGTACCAGGTCAACCACTTTATGGTATTGAGCATTCTAATGATGGCTTAATCACTTTCCCAGGTGGTGTACCAATTATCGATAAAGATGGTAACTTACTTGGTGCAGTTGGCGTCAGTGGAGATACCGTTGAAAACGACCATATTGTTGCTACCGCTGGTGCAACACTTTGTGGCAAATGCGATATGCAAGGGCATGCTTGGAGAGAATAAGCTTGCGTAACACATAATTGAGCAGCTTTGTGTCTCATAGAAAAGCCAGCAATTGCTGGCTTTTCTAATGGGAATAATGTGCAAAACTATTTTTACCTACATCATTTACAACATGTAGTTGTATTATCCACAGTAAGTAGTACACTTTGACTTGTTTAAGACATAACAAAATAAGGGGGAAACAAAATGGACTTTTCAACACTGTTTTACAGCTTACAAAGCCAATTAGGGCAACATTTACCAAGCATATTTGGTGCACTTGCCGTTCTTATTGGTGGTTGGTTAATTGCCGTGGTAGTACGTGCAGGCTTAAACCGATTTTTAAACATGGTGGGCATTAATAAACGTATTTCGGAAAGTACCGGACAAGACGTTGACTTAGCAGCAGGCATTTCATTTGGCGCTTTTGTGCTCATTTTACTGGTTACGCTTATCGGTGTTTTCAGCAGTCTGAATTTACAGGACGTTTCTCAACCATTTAACGTCATGGCTTCACAGATTTTCGAATACTTGCCACGTGTGTTTGCTGGTCTTATTTTGCTAGGGGTTGCATGGGGTATTGCCACTTTAGTGCGCGTGTTGGCAACCAAAGCACTGGCAACCACTAAGCTTGATGAAAAGCTGAGCTTAGAAGCCGGAATGCAACCAATGAGTAACAACGTAGGCAACATGTTATTTTGGATTATCATCCTCATGTTCTTACCTGCATTACTTTCTACATTTGAGCTAAATGGTCTACTAGCGCCTGTACAAGGGATGGTTGATGAATTTTTAGCCATGATACCTAATATTTTTGCTGGTGGCGTAATTGCATTAGTCGGCTGGGTCGTTGCTAAAATCTTACGCGGCTTGGTGACTAATATATTAGCCACTAGTGGTATTGATAACATTAACAAGGCTGCTGGCGTTAAAGACGCAAACGCAATTAAGCTATCAAACGTAGTAGGCATGTTGGTATTTATCTTTGTATTTATTCCAACATTAATTGCGGCTTTAGATGCTTTGCAAATGGAAGCCATTTCTCAACCAGCAAGTGACATGCTTGCGCTAATGTTTGCAGCAGTGCCTAACATTTTAGCGGCGGCAGTTATCTTAACCATTACTTATTACGTCGCTAAGTTTGTTTCAACTTTAGTTGTTAACTTGCTATCAGGCATTGGTTTTAACAGCGTGCCTGCCAAGCTTGGCTTTGCTGATACGTTTACCAAGAAATCAACCGTTTCAGATATGATTGGGAAAGTGATTGTATTCTTCGCCATGTTGTTTGCAACGGTAGAAGCAGCGAACCGTTTAGGCTTTTCACAAATGAGCGATATTGTCGGTATGTTTATACAGTTTGGCGGTGACATATTGCTTGGTTCTATTATCTTAATGATTGGGTTCTGGTTAGCCAACCTTGCCTACAATGCAATTAACAGTGCCAGTGGCAAAAAAACATCAGGTTTAGCTGGCATTGCTCGCATCGCAATTATTGGTTTAGTAGTAGCGATGGGCTTACGCGCTATGGGTATTGCTGATGATATTGTGAATATGGCATTTGGCTTAACACTAGGTTCTGTTGCCATCGCTGTTGCACTAGCATTTGGTCTTGGCGGTCGAGAGGCAGCAGGCAAGCAACTAGAATATTGGTTTAAAAAAATGCGTGACAATGGCAAATAAACGTTAAGTTTGTTTAAAAAGCCGTAGCGATGCTACGGCTTTTTTGTTTGCTATCAAAATGTAAACTTACCTATATCGTCAGCCTTACTCTGTTAAAATGCACTTCGAAATTAGGAAACCATTTTGACCATACTTAAACTCAACAAAAAACCTTCAGAAACAAGCAATAAAGCTAGAGGTCCGGTACGCCGTGCAGACCCAGCTAAACGTGATCGTTCTAAAGCACCCACAACAAAATTAAAACCAGAAGGTGCCAATGAGAGCACACGTCAACGTAACCATCGGCATGATGGCCGTTTGCGAGAAGACCCTAATGCAAGCCAAGCATCTAGTAAAGAGCAGCCCATTTTAAGAAGCGAATTTAAAGACAGGTCTTTTGTAAAAGAAAAATCAGAGCAAGGCATAGAGAGTAAGCACGAAGAGAGTGGAAGACCAAGTCCCCACAATGAAACCAATGAAAGTGGTAGGGTACAAGCAGAAACAACTCGCAACTATGCAGATAGAGAAGGCTCCTATCGCAACCCGCCTCGACGTGGCGGAAAAGCACGCGATGGTTTTGTAGCCAGTGAGTTTGATAATACCCGTGCGGCAAAAACGGCTAAGCATAATAAAGCAGCGGCTAACCTTGCTAGCAAACAGGATAGTGCAATGCCAAGGCTTTCTAAACGTATGGCTGACCTTGGGTTATGCTCGCGCCGAGAAGCAGATGAATGGATTAGTAATGGCTGGGTAAAAGTCGATGGTGAGATTGTTGATGTGCTGGGCACACGTATTAGCCCAGATGCAGAAATCATCATTAGTGGCTATGCAATGGAACACCAATCAGAAAGTGTAACCATATTGCTACATAAGCCCATTGGCCATGTGAGCGGCCAAGCTGAAGACGGTTACCAGCCAGCGATTGTTTTAGTGCATCCGGATAATGAATGGCTAGAAGACCCTCAACTTAACGAACAAAACACAAAAGAGTTTCAACGTGGATTCTTAAAAGGACTAGCGCCTGCAGGGCGTTTGGATATTGACTCGACTGGTTTGTTAGTCCTCACGCAGGATGGGCGTATTGCACGCCATTTAATTGGGCAAGATACAAGCGTAGAGAAAGAATATCTAGTACGTGTTGAAGGTGAACTTAGCGATAAAGATTTAGACCGTTTAAACCATGGCTTAAGCTTAGATGGTGAACAGCTTAAACCCGCAAAGGTGAGCTGGCAGAATGAAGATCAGCTACGTTTTGTGCTGCGTGAGGGTAAGAAACGCCAAATTAGACGCATGTGTGAAATGGTAGGCCTACACGTGGTTGGTTTAAAGCGCGTACGGATAGGAAGCATCAACTTAGGTAAGTTACCATTAGGGCAATGGCGTTATTTACACGGTAACGAGCAATTTTGAGTTATGCTCTAACTACATAAGAAAAATTTAACAACTTTTAAGGAGATATGATGGGTTTATTAGATAGCGTTGCAGGAGCAGTTTTAGGAAAAGTCATGGGTGGCAAAGGCGGCATGGCAAAAATTGCAATGGAATTATTTAGTCAAAGTGGTGGTATTGGTGGCCTTTTAGGTAAACTCCAAGAAGGTGGGCTAGCAGACATTGCAGAATCTTGGGTAGGCAAAGGTGACAACAAGCCAGTATCAGCTGGCCAAATCACAAGTGCATTAGGTGCTGGCACCCTTGCTGATATGGCCGCCAAATTTGGCATCAGCACAGATATTTTAAGTAGCCAACTAGCAGAGCACTTGCCTGAAGTAGTAAACCAAGCAACACCAGAAGGTGCAGTCGACGACAAATCTGACGATTTACTTGGTAGTGTATTGGGTATGTTCCTGAAATAAAACTTAACACATTGTCAATTAGTACAACGATGAAGGGCGCCTATATAATAAATGATTGGCGCCTTTTGTTTTTCCTCATCAACGCAACACTAACATTAAGAATAATTTAACAACGTTATGGATATTATTTTAATTCTCAAAACCGTCATCATGGGCATCGTAGAAGGTGCAACTGAATTTCTACCCATCAGCAGCACAGGTCACCTCATTATCGTTGGCGATTTACTTGA
>JAZGEZ010000119.1:0-22831 GCA_036479055.1 Methylophilaceae bacterium
GCTGTCTTACAAGGACGAAATTAAAAGTTTTGGCACCGTCATCCCAATTGACACACTTATGGATATCAAGGCACAGATTTTAAACTTGAAAGCCACATTAGCTTCTGCCTATACAAGCAACAAACAACATAAAAGCCAATATAAACGATTAAAGGCTTTAAATACTGATGACAAAAATGTCTCTGACCTTGCTGTTCAACAAGCCCTAGCGCTGGTTAACAATGGTAATGCAACTATAAGAAGCAAGGTTCTACAAATCAGCAACCTAGAAGCAGGCGTTCAACTTAAATGGGGGGCGTCTCTCGCTAAGTTAGCACTCAATAAAAAGCCAAAAATGCTTTTTAAAAATCTGCTTTCAAGAAAAAATGTCTTAATTCAAATTAGCTTACCTTTTAACGTAGCAGATCCCATAGCAGGCGACAAAGTTGAAATTACACCGTTGAATGGTGCAACACCTATTGAGGCAACCTATGTCTCAGCTGCAGCAACTGCTGATAGCAATGGTGCAGGGAAAACATTTTACTTCAGTGCCCCAGCAAACAATTTACGCATAGGCATGCGCGTAGGGGTAGAAGCAAGTGCTTCGGATAACACGGCAAGTGACGGCATTATTATCCCAAGCAGCGCTGTGGTTTGGTATGCAGGCACACCTTGGGCTTATTTCAAACAAGGACAAGACCAATTTACCCGTAAGCCAGTTTCTGCTGATACTGAAGTGGATACTGGCTGGTTTAACACTGGCTTTGATACGCAAAGCGAAGTTGTAACAAAGGGTGCGCAACTATTACTCTCAGAAGAGTTTAAGTACCTAATTACCAATGAGAATGATGATTAAGTATCAGGGAAAAATAAAGGTCAAATTATTATGATGGCCGCCATTGTTCGTTTTTCTATCCGCTTCTATGGTGTCATCATCAGTTTAGCCATTTTGGTTGTACTGTATGGCAGTTATCGCTTAACACGCAGCAATTTGGATGTGTTCCCTGAGTTTTCGCCCACACAGATTATCATTCAAACAGAGTCGCCTGGTTTGTCTGCTGAATTAGTAGAGAGCCTTGTCACGCAACCAATTGAAACCACGATTTCAGGGACTGTAGGCGTTGCTGATATGCGGTCACAATCTATCCCAGGCCTATCAGTTGTAACCGTCATTTTTAATGAAAACTCTGATATATATCGAAACCGCCAAGTAGTAGCAGAACGCCTCAGCACATTAAGTAATCAAATTCCAAAAGGCATCACACCTAAAATCACACCACTGACCTCCTCCGCAAGCACAGTGCTTGGCTTCGGCATTACCTCTAAACAACGTAGTTTAATGGAGCTTCGCACGCTGGTGGATTGGACAATCACACCACATTTGCTATCCATACCAGGCGTTGCAGATGTGAATGTATTTGGTGGAGAAGTGCGCCAATATCAAGTGCAAATTGACCCAGCTAAACTACTACAGTACCAGCTAAATATTAATGATGTTGTTGAAGCAACCAAGAAAGCATCTGGTGTCAGCGGTGCAGGCTATATTCAAAATAGTAACCAGCGCATTATCGTCAACACGCAAGGCCAAGCCACGACACCAGAGATTTTGGCCAAAGCTACATTGGTGCACAGAAATGGCCGCTCAATTAAAATCGGCGATATTGGTCGCGTTGTTGAAGGCGCAGCGCCTTCGATCAGTGCAGCAGCAATCAATGAAGAAACGGGAATCTATTTATCGGTACAAGGCCAATTAGGCGCCAACACACATGCCGTCACACTAGCCATTGAAGACGCCTTGCAAGAAATTAAGCCCATGCTGCAACGCGAGAAAGTGGTATTACATGAAGGCTTATTCCGCCCCGCCAACTTTATTGAAACCGCCATAGAAGGGGTGCGCACCGATATTATGATTGGTTCTATCCTTGTGATTGCCATTCTATTTCTATTTTTATTTAATGTCCGTACAGCCTTCATTTCAGCAACCGCCATCCCGCTTTCTTTATTGTCCGCAACAATTGTTCTGAGTCACTTTGGTATTGGACTGAATATTATGGTGCTTGGCGGTTTAGCCATTGCGCTCGGTGAAGTGGTTGATGACGCCATTATTGATACAGAAAACATCTTTAGACGCATGCGTGAAAATCGTTTATTAGACAAGCCACGCTCTAATTTCAAAGTAGTCTATGAAGCCTCTATGGAAGTGCGTAGCTCGGTTGTATATGCAACCTTTATTGTCGCACTCGTATTTATGCCGCTACTCACACTGAGCGGTGTGGCAGGCAAGCTTTTTGCCCCGCTTGGACTAGCATACATCACTGCCATTATGGCTTCACTTGTGGTTGCGCTCACCATCACCCCTGCGCTTTGTTATCTATTACTAGGCAATGCCAAGCTAGCGTCAGAAGACTCGCCTGTCATCAAGGCACTTAAAAAATCTTATGTAAAACTACTACATAACATTGAAAAAAACTTCAAAATAGTGCTAGCCGGCAGCTTTATATTCATTGCACTAGGCCTAGGCATTTTGCTGCTGTTCAAAAGCCAATTTATTCCAGCATTGCATGAAGGTCATTTCATTATGCATATGACAGCAGTGCCGGGCACTTCTGAAAAGGAATCTTTAAGGCTAGGGAAACAAGTTTCCAGGGTATTACGTAAAATAGACGGTGTTAAATCTGTTGCGCAATGGGTAGGTCGCGCGCCAAATGGTGCAGATACTTTCGGCACACATTATAGTGAATTCGAAATTGAGATTGGCACACTATCAGGATCCGAGCAAGACCGTATTTTGGCCGACATTCGAGAAGAGCTAGCTGGTGAAACAGTCGACCAAGATGGAGATGGTGTTGCAGAAATTGGATTTGTTGGTGTTAACTTTGCGATCAACACCTTCTTAACCGAGCGTATTGAAGAAACAATTTCTGGCTATGCCGCATCCACGGTCATCAATGTGTATGGAACAGACCTAGATGCTTTAGACCGTGACGCGCAAAAAATAGCCGCACTAGTCTCTAAGACTAGGGGTGCGGAAGGTGTGCTGTTACAGTCCCCTCCTGGCACGCCACAAGCAGTCATTAGACTCAGGCCAGACAAGCTGACCGAATGGGGTTTGAAAACAGTCGATGTATTAGATACGCTGCGTGCCTCTTATGAAAGCATCCCAATAGCACAAGTTTATTTAGGTAACCAAGTGGTTGGCGTAACGGTAGTGCTAGAAGAAGAAGCAAGAGATGACATCGGCGACATCGGCAATATCCCATTTTTCAACCCAGACAGTAAATTGCTACATTTAAAAGACATTGCCTTTATTACCCAAGAAAACGGCCGTTCTAAAATATTGCACGCAGGCGCTAAACGTATTCAGACGATTACCTCGAATGTTGAGGATAGAGATATTGCTGGATTTAATGCGGAAATTAAAAAACGCATTAAGAGCGACATTCAATTACATAAGGGTAACTATTTAGAATTTACTGGGGAAGCAGAAGCCAATGCACAGTCGCGTGAAGACTTATTAGTACACTCAATACTCGCTGGCGTTGCAATCTTCCTCATGCTCTTCGTCGCTTTTGGCAGATTGCGCAACTTGTTGCTCACTTTCGTCAATCTACCATTTGCGCTAATCGGCGGCGTCATCGCTGCACTATTTACAGGTGGTTGGGTTTCATTGGGTTCACTTGTTGGTTTTGTCACGCTATTTGGCATTACCTTACGCAACTCGATTATGATGGTTTCACATTTCCAACATTTAGTTGATGAAGAAAACTGTATTTGGAATCTTGAAACCTGCATCCGTGGCGCAACTGAGCGACTACCATCCATCTTGATGACCGCACTGGTTACTGGCTTAGGATTATTACCTTTGGCAATAGGCAGCAATCAACCAGGCCGTGAAATTGAGGGGCCAATGGCAACGATTATTGTAGGGGGGTTAGTAACATCAACCATATTAAACTTACTGATATTGCCAACCATCATGTTGCACTTTGGTCAGTTCAAGAAGCAGCAACTAGGTTGATTGCTACTAACAATACGATAAAAACTAATCGTATTTAAGATATTTAAAACGCACGTCTTTATTTGGCGTCCCTGTTAACGCACCATCTTCTTGCGCAGGCTGCCAAGCGATAACTTGTTCAATTTTAGTTGCTAATTCAAAATCTTTATCAGTAATACCTTTAGCATCATGTGTACAGAGTTTGACGATTACAAAGGCATAAGAAACCGTTAAGTCCGGATGATGCCAAGCGGCTTCAGCCAAGTGACCTACTGTATTGACCACCATTAACGTCGCTTTCCAGCCACTGGTTTTATACTTGCGTCGTATCCAGCCATTTTCTAAAAACCAGTGGGGCAGCTCCTTATCAAGCTTCTCTGTCACTTCGCTATCAGAATAGGTATTTTTTGTTGGCATAACTAATGAATAGACCCTGCTATTTTTCCAAGCATTTCATGATTAACACCTTCTAAAAAGTATTCATGGTCGGTCTTCTTAAGCATCCAACTACCAAAGGTCTTGTTGAGCACAAAATCACTAAACGCTTTATCAACAATGCCGTTATCACTCATTATTCTCAAGCTTAATTCTGCCCCTTCAGGCTTGTCAGATTTAACCAAGACCAACTGTTGGGCATTAATTTTTGCTGCCAACCACGCAGCAATACTGTCTGAAGTCACATCCCAACTCTTAGGTATAGTGTCATCTGCCAACACCATCTGGCTAGGCAACCATACAATACAACGATGCTGCCAAGTACGCTCATCGATTTCCATTTCGGTTCTTGCAGTCGCTAAATCAGGGTTCATATTCGCCAATAGCAAGCCAAATTGATCCATCGCTAACACGGCAAGTTTATGCGCACATACCTCACTAATTTTTGATACTTTTTGTGCGTCTCGTACGGCATTTGCGAAGATGCCACCACCTGGCACAATCACAATATTACCATCACTAAATTTTGCAAAAAGCCCTAGCCAACGCTCAAGTTCTGGCGATCCAAGCAAACTACCGCCCACTTTAACTACCCACACAGTTTTTTTCCTTTTTTTCTTTTTCACCAAACCTACGCATTGATGGATAAAATTTGATAATAAAATACGGTACATATTATTCTTATCTCTATACTTGGCGAATCTGGTTATTCACACTCTAAAAAAAGCATTAATCATGCCACTTAAAAAAATTCAATAACTTTATCATGACGGATGCTTTATCTAACGTTTCCATGTACTCTTTCTTCCCATTAGAATCTGCAACAATTCCACCGCCAGCATAATAAGTCAGCTGTTTTTTACTAATTACAGCAGTACGTATCGCAATATTTGTGTCCATTTTACCATCGAAACCAATGTAGCCGATTGCCCCACAATAAACGCCACGTCGATTAGGCTCTAACGCTTCAATAATTTGCATCGCCCTTACTTTAGGTGCGCCGGTAATAGAGCCTCCAGGGAAGCAGCCTCGTAACAAATCTATAACGGTTGCCTTTTGCTTAAGTTTAGCCGTTACGGTGCTCACTAGGTGGTGTACGTTAGCAAAACTTTGTAATTGAAATAGCTTTTCCACCTTAACGCTACCGGTTTCACAGCTCTTACCCACATCATTCCTAAGCAAATCAACGATCATTAAGTTCTCTGCCTGATCCTTAAGGCTATCTTTTAATTCTTGCGCATAAGCTAAGTCTTTATCAACATCATCAGAGCGCGGTCTTGTTCCTTTAATTGGGCGTGTTTCAACATGATCACCAATGACTTGAATAAACCGTTCTGGTGAATTTGATAACACTTGAAAACGATTGTTCTGGTCAAGGGGTAGCTCCATATAAGCCATAAAAGGTGCTGGGCTTATTTCACGTAACTTTTTATACGCAGTCCAGCTATTCCCCTCCACTTTTGTAGAGAACCGTTGCGCAAGGTTTACTTGATAACAATCGCCAGACTTAATATAGGCTTTTATTTGATCAAACGCCTCTATATAAGCCTGTTCAGAAAAATTACTCTCTGTTGCCGATGTCGCCTTAAATGGCTTGTCTAACGAGGCATATGGTGTCTCAAATAATCGGCATAGCGCTTGCCAGGTTTTCTCTGTTTGCTTAGAGAGTCCATATGAAATCAATACGCTTTTCTGTTTTCTGTGATCAATTACGACCGCCCAATCATATATGCCTACCATCATTTCTGGAACGTTCTCAGCTTGATTTTTACCGCCTGTATCTTCTAATAAATGACCTAAGTCATAAGAAAAATAACCCATTGCGCCCCCCGCAAAAGGCACGTCCATTTCTTGTACTTTATAATGGCTTAATAAAGTATTGAGCAAGGTAAAAGGGTCTTCGGTAGAGATCTGCTTTAATCCATTTTCTTCAACCGTCGTCTGTTCGCCATTGGTCACCAAAGTAGCAAATGGCCTTGCAACTAAAATATCATACCGACCATACTGACTCCCTGGCTTACCGGAACTCGGCTCTATCATCTGGCCGCTGTCTAACAAGATGGCCCAAGGTTCATGCGCGACCCGCTCAAACAGCCTAGCACTATCGTGATGATAGGTAAGTTGATGCCTTAAAATGCTCATTTCGCCTCCCTAAGCAACGCTAGTTTGGCAACAGCATATGCTGGAAAACAAACAGCAAGGTTATGCCTAATATCGCCCTTTAGTAAAGAAGCAAGTTCAACATACGGCCGGTCTAGCGTATGCGCAATGGCTTTTACCAAAAACTCCCCAGCCCCAGCCCCCACTATCCTCATGTCAGCCTTCATCTGTTTAATGACAGCCGATTGAATCTGTGTCATTTGTTTTTCACGACAGTCCCATGCTAGCTGTTGCCAGTATTTCATCGGCTTGTTTTCAACATCGTATCCGACCATTCTAGCCAAACGTTTAGCGGATGCTGATATCGTTTTTGCTTCTTTATCGGCGGTATCCGCCATATCAACATCTGGAGACAATTCCTCAGTTATACGATACACATCTGACATGGTTGCAAAATGTTCGGCTGCCACATTCGCTTCTTTGCCATCCAACATAAGTTTTTGCGCAACCGCCATCACGGGTGTACGTACGACCCCAGTATAAACCAGAGAATCTTGCTGCATACGACTTGCATCGGTCAGCCCTCTGTCGATAACCTTGCCATTTTCTATGGCAACAATATCTGTCGTCGTGCTACCTATATCAATCAGTAGTGCATTTGGTATTTGTTTAGCCAGCAAAGTAGCACTAGCATGCCAATTAGCGGAAGCCACCATGCTGGTATTGCTGAGCACTTCATGTCGCGCTAAGAAGCTATCTCCTGTTATTACGTTATCCATACAGTAGAACACCGCATCATTACCTAGCAACTTCGTCACCAATTGTGAAATTTGCACGACACCTTCGTGACGGTTTGGAAATAAATCGGCCAGTTCACCAGTCATTGTTACCGAATGATTAGATTGTTCTGCCGCAATGCCTACGCTTTTTAAAACCATAACTATGGCTGTTTCTAAGCGATCCAGCCCTAACCATAAGGCACAAGGCAACTGTTTTGCAAATGTGACTTGTCCACCATCATTAAGTAAGACCGCCTTAAGGTGCGCACCACCAATATCCCAACCTATTTGTTTACGCATGATACTGACTCAATGTTAACCTTACCTCATTTTGGGTAATCGTCGGCCAGACATAATTTTCTTTTGTACAAGTATGCATAATTAATTCAGCTGGATTATGTCCTGTGGCTTCCTTTAGCGCAACATAGCTTGTTGTTAAGCGTGGGTTTACTTCTACAACGGTTAATTGTTTACCGCAGTCACTCACAATCAAATCAATCCCTATATAGCCAGTAATACCAGGCAGTAACCGTGCAATTTTATTTGCGACCGCTTCAAATGCTAGCCAATGTTGACGCATACCATTGACTATACAACCTAGATAGCTCAACACATTATTTTCGACGATGATTAATTGCGCATTACAACTTAATACCTGTGCTTTTCCTTGATGCATTACGCACGATATACTGGCTGCATCGCCTATTATAAATGGCTGAATAATATGGGTTTTATGCCTGCCATTAAGCAACAGCCAACGCTCCAAGTCTTCAGCTTTTTTAAAACAAACCGTTTCCTCACATCCCGCTCCATCATCAGGTTTTGCTAACCACTGTGCCCCCTTACTTTTCGGCCAATCAATCAACGAGTATGTTGGCAATGTTGTTATATTAGATTGTGTCAATAATTGGTAGGTGTTGAGCTTGCTACTAAACGCTTTAATCGCCGTTAAGCCACAACCTATTACTTTCTTATTATGTTTGACCGCTAGCCCCGTCATCCTTTCCAGATAACCGTCGGTTTCAGGTGCGATTAGCCAAACAGCTTCCGACCTCTGAATTTCTTCCTCCCACACTTGCCAAACATCATCTTGTGTATTGATTTCTCTGCAGACCCTGCATCCTATTGGGGGTGTTAATCTAGCATCTACAGTCGTCTGTACTTGATAGTCTAAAGATGACAAATCTTTCAACAAAGCATCTCGCATGAGCTGACCTTGGGCTGCCAGTGCTTGATGCAAGTCATTATGGTTAAAACCACCTCCAGTGATAAACTCACAGACGAATATTGTTTTTATAGGTTTATTTTGCACATTATCCCAGTGATAGATTTACTAAATGGCACCATCGTTCATGCAAAGAAAGGTGAGCGTTCCTGTTATGCCCCAATGACTTCATGCCTAACAAAATCGAGCCAGCCACTAGATATTGTAAAGGCTTTTATGGATATTTACCCATTTAAAACGCTCTATATTGCAGATTTAAATGCGATACAAGCATTAGAAAACACTGGTGCTAATCACATCAACATCATTGCGGAAATTAATGCAGTATTCCCTGATGTAGAACTGTGGGTTGATGCTGGTATAACGACTATAAGAAATGCTAAAAAATGGGCGGCGTTGCAAGTAAATCCTGTTTTAGGGAGCGAATCATTTTCTACCCTTGCACAATATCAATCACTAGCATCCTCATTTAATAACGCCTTTACATTGTCATTAGACTTTCCACCTCAAGGCTACAAAGGTCCCAGCGTGTTGATACAGTCTTCTCAGTATTGGCCATCTAACATTATCGTAATGTCATTAGCAAAGGTTGGCACTAACAGCGGCATTGATACGGAGACGATAAAGTCTATCATGGCAAAAACAAACCATCATGCTATTTATGCCGCTGGTGGTATTCGGCATTCAGAGGATGTAGATCAGCTTAAGCAATTAGGGGTGAAAGGCTGCCTACTGGCTTCAGCACTACACAACAAACAAATATCAACGAAAGACTTAAGTAACCTTGTCTCATAAAAAAACCCGAGAAGGCTCGGGTTTTTAAACTTACACATACAATACTATTCTAAATTCGCGTGAATCGCGCGCATACCTTCTTCAGTTAAGCCTTTTTCTGCGATTAAATCAGCAATACAAGCTTCTAAGAAAATTAATGTTGAAAGCTCAAATTGTGAGCCCATTGGCATTTCTTTTGTTAGAGGGAAGCTGCTGTCATTACCAATTTGCACGAGCAGATCAGCTTCATCCGCCATAGCCGATGATGATTTCATTGAAACCACAGCTAATTTAGCGCCTAAAGATTTTGCCTTCTTAACGAAAGGCAATAATGTTGCTGTTCCACCAGAACCAGAAACCAGTATTAATAAGTCCCCTTTTTTAATCGCAGGCGTAGCCACTTCACCAACCATGCTAACGTTATAGCCCGCATGCAGTAGACGCATTGCAAAAAAGCGTGACACTAATAACGAACGACCTGCACCGCCAATAAACGTACGGTTTGCACCAGCAACTAATTTCAATAGCTTTGCAGCATTACTGTTATCAGTTTCACTTAAGATAGTGGTCAAACGATCCAAAATAAACTTTTGATTACTCATCATGACTCCTCAATAATTCATACACTTAAAATAAAAATCCCGACACATTGCTGAGCCGGGATTTTATATACTCAATATCAATAATTAATTATTGATAACAAAAATTATCCGTGCGCAATTTTTGTGATTTCTGCAGCAGAAGCAGCAGGATCATCAGCACCGTAGATAGCAGCACCGGCTACGATAATAGAAGCACCAGCATCACGCACTTGCGCAGCTGTAGCCGCTTTAACACCACCAGCAACTGAAATTTCAGCGCCTGTGTTTAATGCAGCAATAGTAGCTAAGTCAGTAAATGGTGTTTGACCAGCAGCTTGTTGATCTAAACCAGTATGCACACCAATGATGTGAGCACCAGCAGCAACAACTTCTTTAGTCAAAGCAGCTTTATCAGCCACGTTGATTAAATCAACTTGTGCTTTTTTGCCGTATTTATTAGCAACATCAATAATGCCTTTGATTGTACCGATATCAGCGCAACCTAGAACTGTACAGATGTCAGCACCTGCTTTATAGAATGGTTCAGCCTCATAGAAGCCTGCATCCATTGTTTTCAAGTCAACTAAGATTTGGTTGTTTGGGAACTTAGCACGTAATGTTTCTAGCAATTTAATACCGTTATGCTTGATGCATGGTGTACCAATTTCAAGAATGTCAACGTGTGGAGCAACTGTTTCTGCTAAAGCAACTGTTGCGTCAAAATCTAGTGAATCTAATGCCATTTGTGTTAATGCCATGGTTAATCTCCGATTATAAGGTTAATTATTACAATAAAATCCTGATGATTTATTGCTATTTTTACTACAAAAAAACTGGACACCTATGATAAGTGCCTAGTGAATTTCTGTCAATCTTAAAACACACTTTTAATACTCTGCCTCTACACCGTAGGAAACAGAGTATTGTGCTTCATTTGAAACTAAAGCTTTTCGCTTAGTGCAACCTCTAACTTATCTTGATCCGCTACGAAGCCACGAATGCCTTCTGATAACTTCTCAATTGCCATTGCGTCTTGGTTTAAGGCAAAACGGAATTCCTCTTCGGTCATTCTAGCTGGAGGGGTTTTCGTTGCGCCACTGTCTTTCATTACTTGCACCAACGTGCCTTCAGTTGCAGCCAAGTCTTGTAACAAACCTGGAGAAACGGTTAAACGGTCACAGCCAGCTAAAGCAATCAGCTCACCCGTGTTGCGGAATGAAGCGCCCATTACAACCGTTTTGTAACCATGCTCTTTATAATAAGTATAAATGCCGCGTACTGACACAACACCTGGATCTGTTTCTTGTGTATAGGTTTCACCTGTTTTCGCTTTGTACCAATCTAAGATACGACCAACGAATGGTGAAATTAAGAATACACCAGCTTCAGCACATGCACGTGCTTGGCCGAAACCGAACAATAATGTTAGGTTGCAGTTGACGCCTTCTTTTTCTAAAGCTTCGCCTGCTTTGATGCCTTCCCATGTTGAAGCTAGTTTGATCAACACTCGATCTTTACCTACACCAGCCTCATCATAAAGTGCAATTAATTTACGGCCTTTGGCAATCATTTTTTCAGTGTTGAATGACAAACGTGCGTCAACCTCAGTTGAAATGCGGCCTGGGACAACTTTAGAAATTTCGATACCGATTAATACCGCTAATTTATCAGCCGCATTTTCAATTTGATTTTCTTTGCTACCGCCTTGTTTTTTTGCAAAAGCAATTGACTCTTCAATCAAGTGTGCATATTGAGGCAATTTACTTGCTTTTAGTAGTAGTGATGGGTTTGTTGTTGCATCCACAGGTTTTACAGATTTGATTGCTTCTACATCGCCTGTATCTGCCACGATAGTAGTCATCTCTTTTAGTTGGTCTAATAAATTTGCCATTGCGTCCTCCTAGAAAATTACTTGATTTAAATGTTTTAGTGAAAATTTAACTAAGATATTATAGCTCAAAACCAAGCTAGATGACGGCGTAACTGCATATTAACTACCTACATATTGACACATGCATGCATCAATATAGATGAGACAGTCAAATCCGCACTGGTGCCAGGGTTGATACCGCGCGCTTTTAACGTTTGATCAAATGTTAACAATGCAGAAAAATATTGCTTTGGATTGCTTTGTTTTTTGAAGGCATCATAATGCGCCAATGCTTCCACCTGCACTTGTTTCGCAGTCTCTAAACCGTATTTCCGAACAATATGGCTATCAGGGTAATGGCTTAACCAATATAAATATAATTCAGTCACCGCCCACGCCGAACTTTTAAAATGTAATAACGCCTGCTGATACTGAGGCAACCCTTCATCAAAAATAGTTAAGAACCCATTGCTATATTGCAACGCAATGAAGTCTTTTTCTGCAGAAGATTGCATGGCTTCTAACAGCGTACATTGCGCTACTTCATTGACGTCATGAGAATCCGCTCGGCCTAAGCCAGCAGGATTGGCACGTTGAATTGCGCTAAACAACCATTCGGCATCTACTCGCGTGGTGCCAACGATTACTTGTATTAACTGATTACGTACACTTTTTGAGGCTGGCTGTAGAAAAGATTGAATAATAGGCGCGCACAATAAGATAATACCTAAGTTAGTATTGCACCCAACCGCTTGCCATGTCGCGTCTACGCTTTGGTAAATGCGCTCACCCAAACCCAAACCTGGCTGCGAGATTGCAACAGCAGACACAGCTGCGCTTTTAATAAAATCCTGCACTTGCATCCCATGTCCATCGGCAAAAACATGTACATTGCCTGGCTTAAGTGCTTCTATCTCAGCCAAGCAAGCATTTTTGTAGTGCCGCTCAAGCTTTTTAGGCAACGTTAATGAATCGTCATTGGTCATTTAGCTTTGTTGATAAGGTCATCAACCAATATTTGTGCAATGCTCACCTCACATACCTCCTGCAAACCGCGCCAAGCAGGGATGCTATTGACTTCTAACACCCACAATCGCCCATTATCATCTCGCACAATATCAATACCGCAATAGTCCATGTCCAAAGCCTTTGCTGCTTGTATTGCTAGCGCATAGATATCGGCATCTTCAATGCGCGTGCATTGTGCGCCACGCGCTACATTGTTTAGCCATCCAGTACCACTACGCTGCATAGCGGCAACCACCTCATTGTTGACGACAAATACACGGTAATCGTGATTCTTTTCGCCAGAATCAATAAATTTTTGCAGATAATAGACGCCGTCTACAAAAATATCGCCGGGTAGCGGCAGTTTGCTTTGTGCGTCAAGCAATCGTACCCCTTTACCTTGTGAGCCAAATAAAGGTTTAATCACCAAGTGCTCATGATTAAGCTGCTGCTTGATTAGTTGGTGTGCCGCATGTCTAGATTCACACACCCATGTTGCAGGCGTGGGAACACCCTGTTGCATCAATAGAAAGCTTGTCATCCCCTTATCAACAGTACGTTCTATCGCCTTTGCATCATTGTAAACTTTAGTCCCTTGCATGCGTAACATGTGCAAGATGTTTAAACGTGTAATGACTTGTTGCAAGCTACCAGCTGCAATACCACGGACAAAGGCAATTGATGGCAATGTATCGAATTGTGGAATATTAATACGTGGCTTTGCCCCAGACAAATCAATCACACAATCACTTAGTTCGACAAACACTGGCTCAACACCGCGTTGCAAGAATGCTTGCTGCAATTCAACACCATGCCAACCACCAGTTTGCGCCGCCTCATCAGTAATGATAGGCAGTTTCATTTGTAATGAATCACTTTAATATATACTGTTAACTATATAATTAATTTAAGAAAATGACTCATCCAAAAGCGCCTCATCAAACGCACCAGCAAAAAAGCTATTACCAGTATCTAAATTGGTCACAGTTACTTTAGCCGGTGAAAACAATAGTGGGTCAATTTGATAAAAATCCATATTAACGGCTTTAAACACTTCTGCAAAAGGACGCCCGTAATCTTTAGAGGTGCTACTTGGCATTGCCTTGGCCAGCTCACTAGCGGCTTTATCGGTACACTTCACATACAAATGCACAAAACCACCAAATAAAATCGCATCATTTGTACGTCCCATGCCAGTTAAAAAATCAGGAGATGGTGCTGGTATCGGCGCAACCCCATACCCATCAGCCAGCTGATTTAACGGGAAATGTAAGGCGTGCATCTTATGTAAAGCGACTTCTAATACACGCGCAACAATCTGTACCGTGCCAGCTAAACTGCTGGTAGGGGTTAGGATAAATGTTAAGTCAGAAGCGGGAATCCCGGTGTCTCTAGCAACCTTCCGTATCACTTCTAGCGGTGGTAATTGATCTGTCTCTAATACCAGCACTGTTTGCCCACATGCATCTTTATAAGCCAACTCAGTAAAGATTTCTTCACGTTGTGCAACAGCACGTGCTGGCCCACTGCCGAGAGAAAAGAACTTTTCATGTGACAATGCCCAGCCAGCATACTGGCTACCCAGGCAAGCCAGTACAGGACTCATCGCATGCACTTTTACACTTAACGGCCAGTTTTTAAATGTACTATCGTTTTGCAATGCAACGCGACCTAAGCCACCCATACAAATCTCGGCAATACGGCGTCCAGCCTCTAACCCGCCTGCCATCTTTATGCCAGCATCTACAATCATCGCGCCTGAGGGGTGTTCTGAAACACCCAGTCTAAGCGCACTCGCATTGACCAGCAAATCTTCCACTAACGGGATGGTACGTCTATTAACGCTTATGCCTGACATTTCATTAACACCCATAATATATAACCATATAAATTAACTTAAAAAGTAACAACTAAACACAGCAACTCTGTTTTGTACAGCACGCTTTGCTAAATCTGCAGTGTCAGCACTTGCTGAAACCGTACAGATAGGCATACCACTCGCGACAAAATCACCTGTTTCCGGCACATCACTTACCCACGCTGGCCACGTGTCACCCTGCTTAATCAACGTATCTTGTGTGGCATAGCATACCTGATAAGCGTGGCTTCTCTTATCAACTGGATGCCAGTCAATATTTTTAAAACCGTTACCACAAGCAACAATATGTTTTGCCATTAAATCAGTCTGTGTCGATGCATATAAATCCAGGGTTGCACTTAAGCGAGGATTTACTTCCAATACATAAATATCATCACCATCACAAATCGCATCACAACTATTTAATCCAGCCAAGCCTAACGCTAGCGCTAGCCTTCTGATATAGGTAGTCAAAAGTGCTTTTGCACGTTCGCTCATCTCAGCATGGCTAACTGCACCACCAAAACGAAATGGTTCAACTGTACTTTCATCTAACCATTGCTCATTAAAACCAACCACTTCAGCACCATGCGTATCTGCAATGAATAAGCACGAAATAGGCTTACCTAATTGCTGCTGTTGGAAATAACTATTGTCTACTGCTTTTTGCGCATTGTGCGAAAGTATTTTTATATGTGCCCCACCACTGCCACCGATGGTTTTTTGCAACCATCCGTTTGTCTGTTTAGGCTGACTAAACCTCACATCGGGGTACGGCACATCTAAATTATCACAACACTTAAAAAACCAGCGAGGATCTTTACAGCACGCGACGACGTCATCTGTATTACCTAATATTGTAATGTGTTGCCCAATTTCATTTAATAACTGTGGCTGCATTTCAAATCCAGCACCGTAACAAAAGCCAATCGCATTCTGCAAATCACTGTTTAAAATCAGTTCCAGTATTTCTTCGCCTGCTAACTGGCCACTCTTAGCAGCCACCTTATATACTTTTTTTGCTAACCGCTGGGTGTCTACATCCGCAAAACAATCCAATGCAATGACGTCATAACCAGCATCAACTGCAGCTTTCACATAAGGCCGGCTTGAAATAGCCGCGATAATCAGTATCTGTTTATGCTGCGTTAGCACATGCAAATTCAAATGCATCGTGATAATCGATGTGCATAGGGACTTCACTCTCTAGCATTTTTTTAAGTAATTTATTTTGTGTCACATATTTTAGCTGCCCAATAGCCAGCGCACCAAAACCCGCAATATCAGTGTCTTTAATTTTGGCACCATCAGACATCACATCAACCCCATCAATTGCTAAGGGTGGCACAGCATTAACATCAGCGACCACTTGCAGTGACTGTGAACCACTAAAATCAGCTAAATCCAATACTCGCATACCTGCAGGTGTAGCACATAAAGCAACGGTCGCTTTATCCAGCGCTCTCTTTCTAGCTGCTACACTGGCACCATCCGCGACTGTTAAATCAACTTCATAACGCTGCTGCAGATCGTCTACATAATGTTGCATTTTTGCAGTGTCTCTATGCGCCATCATTTGAATAGTGGCGCCCTGCCTTGCTGCAATCAGCGCCGCAGTAGAACCAACCGTTCCACTTGCACCAAAAATAGCAATCGTTTGGCCACTTAAGGCTTGCTGATGTGATTTTAGATAGGCATCTACTTTTGCCACCATCGCCGCAGCGGTTGTAAACGCGCCTGATGGATCAGAAAAAGTAGCCATTTCGAATGGCTGAAACATTGCACTTCGCGCTTCTTTTTGCATATCTAAGGCCAGGTGAATGTCTCTGCCGCCAAAAAACAATGCCTCGCGCTTAATCCCACTAGGACTACGTGAAAAAATAGCATCCTGCGCCAAAGCAGCTACCTCGTCTAGATTGACATTAATATAGGGCATGATCTTTTCATAACCTGCATCAAATGCCATATTCACATCAAATGGACTTGCATTTTTAGCGGCTGTAATCAAATGTAATATACTTGTTTTCATATTGGCTCTTAAATTTAAGTTCTTAATTGTATTTTTCTAGTTAACTTACTTAATTACGTGTTCAGCATGTACTAAACATATAGCTAATTCACGCACTATACAAGCAATCGGACATAATCAACCCAGTGATTAGCTATTCATCCCTTTAGCTTTTACTTTCCAAATAATATAGAGGCCGCAGCATTGCTTGCAGCACAAACCAACCAACTAAGCGATGGATGCGTAAATGTTGATTGTAAACGTGTCAAATATTGTTCAGCAACTTTTTCACTTTCAAAAATGGCAAACCCAGTCGGCCCCCATGAACTCTGCCCCACACATAACACACCATCTTCTGTTAGAAAGTTTAAAACTTGAGCCACCAACTGACTGGTAAAACGCCCGCCCTGTACAGGGGAAAAATAATCGCCAGTATAGGCTTGCAATAAAGCAACCGCCTCCCCAAACGTATGCAAATCTTGTTCTTTTATCGCCGGAAGCGCTTGCATCATGACCTGATGGCACACCTGTTGCGTTAGTTGCAAATCAGCATCCTCTAAATGCGCAAAAGCTTTTAACTCTTCTTCACCATGAATGCCCACATAACCTTGATCAAAGATCAACAATACGCGCCAATCACTAGGAAATGAATGCTGTGCAATAATCGGCGGGGTAATCGTTTTTGCACTTCGACCGCCATCGATTACTAACCCACCCGTTGAAAATGTGCCAATACCAATACCTGAACGATTTCCTCTACCAGTAATATTCGCTATCTCGTCCAGCGTTAAATTAAGATCAAATAACTGACTAATGCCTGCACCTACCGCTAATGCCATTTGCGTACCAGAACCCAAACCAAAGTGCCTAGGAATTTCTCTGTGAACGTGAATGCTGACCTCTTGCTTTATGTTTGCGTAAGCCAATAGGGCTTGTTTGCTTTTGAGCACATAATTCGCTTCTGCGGCGTTAAATATACGTTTACCAAGCGCCAATTCAATGAGCGTATCTGGGGCATCCAAACCTAAACCTAAACTACCAAAACGCCTGCCTGCCTGTCCGTTCAAGTCGAGAAATCCCATATGCAATCTTGCATAAGCATTTACAAAAACATTGGGGGTTGCTTGAATTTTGTTTGTCGCCATTTAAAAAATGCGGAATATCAATGATAGTGCCACCTATTATATAGCCTCGTTAATAGCCTCGTTAATAGCCTTAAAAGACTATTGTTCTTGCGTGACATCCATAAGTTAGTTTGGCATAATAAGTGAGGAGAAATTACAATTAACTCAAAACTTAATAATCCAGCATTATTTAATTTTGAATATATCACTTAAGGATTCTGTATGACTAGCTACGCTATACCATTTGAAGACCTACGCAACACTGATGTCCCCTCTGTAGGCGGGAAAAATGCATCATTGGGCGAAATGATTTCACAGCTAAGTGCGAAAGGTGTTCGCGTACCCACTGGGTTTGCCACAACAGCTGATGCTTATCGAGAATTCTTAGCGCAAGGCGGGTTAGATAAAAAAATCAATGCTGAGCTAGATGCCTTAAATGTTGATGACACACAAGCACTTGCTAAATGCGGTAAAAAAATTCGCAACTGGATTATGGATGCTGAGTTTCCAACGGCGCTAAATAAAGCGATTGCTGAAAACTACGAGCGGTTAATTGAAAAATCTGCCAAAGGCACCACTTTTGCAGTACGTTCATCTGCAACGGCAGAAGATTTACCAGATGCTTCATTTGCTGGCCAACAAGAAAGCTTCTTGAACATTCACGGTATCGATAATATTAATTACGCAATTAAAGAAGTGTTTGCTTCTTTATACAATGACCGTGCGATTTCATACCGTGTACATAAAGGTTTTGTGCATGCAGACGTTGCTTTGTCAGCGGGTATACAGCAGATGGTGCGTTCAGACATTGGCTGCGCAGGCGTTATGTTTTCAATCGATACCGAATCAGGCTTTAAAGATGTTGTATTTATTACGTCATCCTACGGCCTAGGTGAAACAGTCGTGCAAGGTTCTGTTAATCCTGACGAGTTTTATGTTCACAAACCGCTGCTTGCCGATGGGAAGCCAGCCATCATCAGACGCACGATCGGGTCAAAACTAATTAAAATGGTTTTCTCTGATGCAACACAAGCGAATAAATCTACAGATACAATAGAAGTAGATCCAGCAGATGCGGACCGTTTTTCATTGAATGATGAAGACATTCTAGAGCTCGCTAACTATGCAATGACCATCGAATCACATTATGACTGCCCAATGGATATCGAATGGGGTAAAAATGGTTTAGACGATAAGCTGTACATCTTACAAGCACGTCCTGAAACCGTTAAATCGCAAGAGGCGAACAGCAATGTAACGGAAACTTACAGCCTAGAAAAACACACAAACGTACCGCTAGTAGTAGGTAGAGCGGTGACGCAAAAAATAGGCGTTGGGCCTGTGCGTATCGTACTAGACCCTGCTAATATGCATGAAGTGCAGCCTGGTGACGTGCTGGTGGCAGACATGACCGACCCTAACTGGGAGCCAGTGATGAAACGGGCTAGCGCACTAGTGACTAACCGTGGCGGCCGCACTTGCCACGCAGCCATTATTGCACGTGAACTAGGCATTCCCGCAATTGTAGGTTCAGTTAACGCAACTGAGCTGCTACGTGAAGGTGAGTCGGTAACGGTATCATGCGCCGAAGGTGAGTCGGGCTTTGTTTATCATGGTGCGATGAAATTTGACGTGACAACGCGAGAAAATAAAGCACTAACTGAGCCGCCATGTAAGATTATGATGAACGTAGGCAATCCAGATATGGCTTTTAGCTTCGCACAAATTCCTAACAACGGTGTTGGTTTGGCCCGCTTAGAGTTTGTCATCAACAACATGATTGGTATTCACCCAAAAGCAATTCTTAATATAGATGCCATGCCAGCAGAAATGCAAGCAACCATTAGAAGTCGTGCACGCGGTTACGCTAGCCCTAAACAGTTTTATATTGACAAACTGACAGAAGGTGTCGCAACAATTGCTGCGGCCTTCTATCCAAAACCTGTGATTGTGCGTACATCCGATTTCAAATCAAATGAGTACAAAAAGCTCATCGGTGGTGATATCTACGAACCAGATGAAGAAAACCCTATGATTGGCTTCCGTGGCGCAGCACGTTATATTGCAGAGGACTTCAGAGAAAGTTTTGATATGGAGTGTCAGGCGATGAAGTACGTGCGTGAGGTCATGGGCTTGACCAACGTTGAATTAATGATTCCATTCGTCCGCACATTAGAAGAAGCAAAAGCAGTTACAGACATTATGGCAGCCAATGGCTTAAAACGTGGCGAAAATGGCTTACGCCTCATCATGATGTGTGAGATTCCTTCTAATGCTTTAATTGCAGAACAATTCTTAGAGTACTTTGACGGTTTCTCAATCGGTTCAAACGATTTAACGCAATTAACACTAGGCATGGATAGAGACTCTGGCATTCTTGCTGATGGTTTTGACGAGCGCAATGCTGCAGTAAAAGAGTTACTTAAAATGGCCATTAGCACATGTAATCGTTTAGATAAGTATATCGGTATTTGTGGTCAAGGTCCTTCTGACCACCCTGACTTTGCAGAATGGTTGATTTCACAAGAGATTAAGTCAATGTCACTTAATCCAGACACAGTGATTGCCACATGGCAGCGTCTGACGACTAATGTTTAAATCAACCGTCTCATTTTATTAAGGAAAGTTATGGAGCAACGTTCAGCCTTTATCGTCTCAGATAGCACTGGTACAACTGCCGGTGCATTGAGTAAGCTGTTGGAACATTTTCCAGATACAGAGTTCACCTATTCACGTATCCCTTTTACAGACAGCATAGAGAAAATAGAGGCCGTCAAACTTAGCATTGAAGTCGCAAAAGCGGCGACTAAAACAAAGCCTGTTGTGATTATATCGATTGGTGACATTGCACTACGTGACAAACTCAAAGAAACAGACGCTTACTATATTGATTTGTTTAGTACATTCATTGACCCGCTAGGTAAAGAATTAGGTCAAACACCACTAACCGGCTCAGGCATTGCACATGGCTCAACTGGTCAAAGCTATGATGATCGGATGGAAGCGATTAACTTCACGCTCAATCATGATGATGGGATGACAGACGTTAACCTTGATCAAGCAGAGGTGATTTTAGTCGGTGTATCACGTTGTGGCAAAACACCTACTAGTCTCTACTTGGCCATGCAATTTGGTCTTAAAGCAGCTAACTACCCATTAATACCAGAAGATTTTGAACGTGGCACATTGCCTGAATGCCTGCATAAACATGAGGATAAAATATTTGGGCTATCCATTGATCCACAACGTCTACATTCAGTACGTAGTGAGCGCAAACCAGATAGCTTTTACGCTTCATTAAGAAACTGTAAAAAAGAAGTCGAAACAGCCGAAACCATGATGCGTAAACATGGCATTACCTGGGCAGACTCAACAAGCCGTTCTGTCGAAGAGCTATCAGCAATCATCTTGCAAAAGATTAAACAGAAAAAAGAAAAACAAGCTTAAATTTAGTGCTGTCGTCTTATTTCAAATAAGGTCTAATCTCTTTCATCACTTTTGCTGAACCTGGCTTGGTCAAACTTGAAAAGACTGTTACTTTTTTGCCGCCTGGCGCAATCACATATTTATAAAAATTCCATTTAGGCTTAGTCCCAGTTTTTTTGATTAATTGCTTATAAAATGAATTGACATCGCTTCCTCTTACTGCGCTTTTTGACATCATTGGAAACTCAACGCCATAAGTCATTCGGCAAAAATCCCCTATTTGTTTGTTATCTCCAGGATCCTGCCTAAAATCATTTGATGGAAAACCAATCACCAGCAGGCCTTGCGCCTTATATTTTTTATACATCTTTTCCAACGCTTCAAATTGCGGCGTAAACCCACATTTACTCGCCGTATTGACGACTAAAATAGGCTTGTCTTGATAATCACACAAATCAAATGCTTTACCTTCTAAAGTAGTTAGTTGATGGTTGTAAAGCGCACTGCAGCTTGCATATGCCATTGTATATAACCCCATTAAGCTGAATGCTAAAGAAACCATTATTGATATTTTCTTCATTTTTTCATCCTACACACACTATAGCACCTGACAAAAACATAACATAACCGTTATCAAATCATCATAAGTCAACCCTGATAAGGGAGGGGAAGCCTCCTCGCCTTTTAAGAAATTAGCAAGCTATCAACAGCGCTAACACCCCCCACCACCTATACAAACCGGGAACTCTCTCGCTTAAAAAGCGCTTGGCATAGAAACTGCTTAACATCTATTAACTATAAAATTTCTACGCTCTAGTAGCGTGGAAGGACTGAGCCAAATGGTAGATATAAAGAAAAAAATAGTAGAAAAAATTAATGATATAGATTTGATGCTTAATGATTTAGACATCAGCAAAACAGCTGAAACTAAAACAGATGAAGCCAACCCAAAATTAGACATTAAAAAACTGGATGTTATAGAGGTTATAGATAACATTTTAAGTTAAGTATATATAGGCGATCAACAGTCCCTATAAAACTGGCACGCAATATGCATGCATATTAATCATTAGCATATTGCTAATTGATAAAAGTAGAAAGGTAAGGTTTGATATGACTGAAGCAACAGTAAAAAATAGCGATAAAACAGAACTTTTAGACCAAATGCTTGAAGACTTGGCAGGTGAAGAGTTTGATGAACATGATTATGATTTTGTTGGGCTAGATTCAGGCTTAGACAAGTTCTCAGAAATAGATACTTTTGCAGAAATCGATAGCTACCATTAAGTAAACTGACGTGTCAAAGCTGTCTTAAAGGTCAGCGACAATTTGTTGGCGAGTGTGGAACTAGAGTGCCGAGCATAACCCTATCAGTTTAACGGTCAGCTTTACCTTGGGTGTTTACGACGCTCAAATTGATCAAAAGAGACTACATTAACTTCGATACCCAAATCGACCCCACCTCTTTTATCTTCCGCCTCATTAAAAAGATTTACAAAAAATTCCTTGTTTTGAATTTCAGTCAAAAAAATGTTTTTTCTCGGTGTTTTTCTCCGTTCAAATTCATCAAAACCGACTTCAATCACTTCAAAGGCTAAATCAACTCCCATTAACTGCTGCCCTAACTGTTAAAAACTTATATTCAAAGAATTATTACAAAATAGCTA
>JAZGEZ010000120.1:0-3265 GCA_036479055.1 Methylophilaceae bacterium
AGGTTCGATTCCTATCGGGCAGGCCAATTTTAAGTCTCTATGGTGGCTGTAGCTCAGCTGGTAGAGCCCCGGATTGTGATTCCGGTTGTCGTGGGTTCGAGCCCCATCAGCCACCCCATATTTCTATGCCCTGCGTTACTCTTAAATACTGAGTTAAGTGTTTATGCGCTCAATATTTCTTGTCATTTGCCGTAATGCTTTAGTAAGAGGAACGTGCCATGCGTACGTGTTGAACCTCTGTCAATCTAAACGTACTGTTGTTAGGGGCATTGATGAGTCTATTTAAAGCACTATTCACACATGCATGGTTAGCAATGCGTCTGAAACATGATGGCACTGGCTTGCCAGTGAACTTCCTTGGCGCATTGCTGCTGGCTTCTATCTATATAGCGTTGATCATGGTTAATAAAAGTATCAATAATGCGCTCACAATAGAATCTATTATTGGGCTTATCTTTATTGGACAGTTTTATCTATTTAGCATTAGAAATACGGTGATTGGGTTGGTCATATTGATCGGCATCATTGGCAATCTGTTTTCAATGGGTATGGCAGCGTTCGGAGACGTTTCAGTGTTGCAGGTAGGTTTGCTTTCAGCGATGGAGTTTTTGATGATTTTTGGCGCGCTGATTAATGTGATTAAAACACACTCAAGCATGCTATAAATCGTCGTTTGTTGTCTTTTTAGCACGGTACAATCTTTAGCCATCATTTTCTGCTTGTCGTTGATGCAGTGTTCTATAAAGGTTATAGTTATTCCTGATAACAGCAATAATTAACTTTTAGGATATCTATGGCAGAAGCGCTTCCGGTATTGATTATCATTGATGATGATCCATTAATTACTGATACCTTGCATTTTGTGTTAAGTAAACATTTCGAAGTTTGCGTAGCAGACTCACGTGCACAAGCTAAAAGTCTACTGAGGCAGTTAGATAACCCTCCAGCGTTGGCGCTAGTAGACTTGGGGTTGCCCCCTACACAACATAAGCCGGACGAAGGTTTTAAGATGATAGGCGAGTTACTCGCACATTCTCCTAGTATTAAAATTCACGTGCTTTCTGGACAAAGTGATGATGCCAATGTGAAGCATGCACTCGCACTAGGTGCTTTGGATTTTATCCCAAAACCTTGTGATGCAGATCGCCTGCAAGAGCTTTTAATTAATTCATTAAAAGTACAAAGTGTTGAGCTGACAGAAAAACCTGCAGAAGATGAAAATGGCGGTATTATCGGTGAAAGCTTGCCGTTAAAAGCATTGATTACGCAAATTCGCCAATTTGCAGATTCACCTTTTCCCGTATTGGTTGAAGGGGAGTCTGGTAGTGGTAAAGAACGCGTAGCTGGTAATTTTCATCACTTTAGTAAGCGTGCTAAGCACCCTTACTTGTCTGTGAACTGTGCTGCTATTTCACCCATGCTGGCTGAGTCCATTATGTTTGGCCATGCCAAGGGCGCTTTTACGGGTGCAAATAACGCGAATAGTGGTTATTTTGAAGACGTGGGTGAAGGCACATTATTTTTAGATGAAATTGGCGAGCTACCGCTTGAAATGCAGGCTAAATTATTGCGCGTGTTGGAGAATGGTGAATACACGCGTGTTGGTGAAACGAAAGTACGAAAAAGTAAAGCGCGCATTGTCGCAGCAACCAATAGGGATTTGCGTGCAGAAGTGAGGGGCGGTAACTTTAGAGCAGATTTGTATCATCGCTTGAGTGTGTTTGCGGTAAGAGTGCCGCCACTGCGCGATCTTGGGGAAGACAGCTTAATGTTGTTAGAACACTTTAACAATTTCTATGCCCGCGAGACGGACCAGCAAGTTTTCAAACTGGATGAAAAAGCTAAGAAGCGTTGGTCTGCCTATCATTTTCCAGGCAATGTACGCGAATTACGTAATATTATTATTCGATTAATCGCCAAATATGCAGGGCAAACAGTGAATGACTTGCAGTTGGATGCAGAATTTGATTTGTCTCGTCAGAGTGAGATAGATGGAGGAGATGCACCTATAGCGGGCACTGGTGACTTGTCTGGCTATGCTTTACAGCATTTGCAAAACCAAGCTAATGTGAACCTGGATCAGGTGCTTAAGCAGTGGGAAAAAGCTTATGTTGATGCAGCGATGCGCATTACACATGGTAATTTAAGCCAAGCGGCAAAATTGCTAGGTATTAATCGTACAACCCTCTACAGCCGTATTCAACTTCAGGAAGAGAAATAACATAGCACGATGTATTACGCGCATTTTGGCTTAAAAGAGCCGCCTTTTAAAATCACCCCGAATACTGAAGTATTTTTTACGGGGGGTAGCCGTGGTGCTGTGTTAGATGCCATCACTTACGCCATATTAAATGGTGAGGGGATTATTAAAGTTGTTGGTGAGGTTGGTAGTGGCAAAACGATGCTTTGCCGCATGCTGCAGACCATGCTGCCTGAGCGTATTGAAAGTATTTATCTGGCTAATCCTAGCGTAGCACCTGAGGATGTATTGCATGCTATTGCATTTGAGCTACAGCTGAGACTGCCCAAAACGGCAGGCCGTTTAAAGGTGATGCAAGCATTGCAAACGCACTTGTTGAAGCGGCATGCTGCCGGCAAGCAAGTGGTTATCTTCATCGAGGAGGCTCAAGGTATGCCTTTGGCAACACTTGAAGAAATTCGACTGCTCTCTAATTTAGAAACTAATTTTGACAAGCTGTTGCAAATTGTGATGTTTGGGCAGCCAGAGTTAGATGAGAATTTAAATGAAGTGAATATTAGGCAGTTGCGCGAACGGATCACCCATAGTTTTAATTTGCCGCCCTTGGAATCAAAAGAAATCGGTGATTATATTCATTTCAGATTACGTGCGGCGGGTTATTTTGGCCCGCCTTTATTCACGTCAGCTGCGATTAAAAAGCTCTCAAATACTGCGCAAGGTCTAGTGCGGCGAGTCAATATTTTGGCAGATAAGTCCTTGTTAGCTGCGTTTTCGGAAAACCTATATCAAGTGACCCCTAAACATGTTCAAGCTGCGATTTCAGATAGTGAATTTGGCACACAGCGCAGGAAAGTAAGTGTCAGTAGTAATAAGCTTTTATTATTGCCGATTATTTTATTAGGACTGGTCATTGGGTTTTTGGGCAGCAATTGGTATAGAAGTAACGCTGACACTCTGTTTGAAACAGTGAGTAAGCCAGTTAGTCACAACAAAAAACAGGATGTTCAAATAAACTTAACTGCCAAGAAAGGGTTGGCTGACCGCCATTCAGAAGCAAAGCCAGCT
>JAZGEZ010000121.1:0-5882 GCA_036479055.1 Methylophilaceae bacterium
ATAATATGTCGCTAACTCAGTAGTTTGGATTCAAGTGTAGGTCATTGCTCTACAGTCTACAACCGTTATTTAAGGTGATTTAGCATCAAATTATTAAATAAAATTTACATTATTGGGCTTTTACTTGTTACTTCTTTTAATTGTTTATCTGAAGAAAGTGAAGCACTTGAATTTTCAGCCATAGAAATCGCCTCTGGGTTATATATGCTAGAAGGTGTTGGCGGCTTTGCTGGCGGCAATGTCGCTTTATCTGTGGGCGATGATGGAGTCGTTATGATTGATGACGCTATGCCACCAACACTAGGCATTATGCAAGCAGCCATTAAAAGTATTACAGATAAACCGGTAGATTTTCTCATTAACACACATTTCCATGCCGACCATGCTGGTAACAATAAGACCATGAGAGAATTAGGTGCAAGGATTTTTGCCCACGAGAATACACGTGAACGCTTGATGGCCGAATTAGGGCACTCAGAAAAAAACGCTTTGCCCGTTTTCACCTTTTCACATCAAATGAATTTTTACTTAAACGACAATGATACTTATATTTTTCATGCTAAAAACGCGCACACAGATGGCGATATCATTGTTTATTTTAAGAATCTAAATGTTATTCACGTAGGTGATGTTTTCCTTAATGGCATGTTCCCATTTATCGACCTAGAGAGTGGCGGCAGCATAATAGGGTTAATTGCCGCTCAGCATAGAATACTGAGCATTACAGATGCCAACACCAACATTATTCCTGGGCATGGTCCGCTTGCCAAGCTGGCTGATTTAAAAGCTTCTGTTACCATGCTGGAAGACTCAAAGAAGCTGATTAAGGCATTAATAATCGACAATAAAAGTGAAGATGAAGTGGTTGAAATAAACCCTTTATCTAAATATCAACAATGGAGTCGAGAGTTTATCAACACGGAAAGAATGACGCGTCAGGTCTATCAAAGCCTCGTCAGTCAGCGCAAATAAATTGGTAGCAAAAACACGGCCAATGACAAATCGCTCTATTCAAATCATTATTGCAGAAAGTTAAAAGATGGCAAACCAACCTGATCCTCGTATATTTTTTGCGGCTGAGCGCACATTGCTTGCCTGGTTACGTACTGGACTAACAATTATTGGCATTGGTTTTGTTATTTCAAGGTTTGGTCTATTTGTTCAGCTATTTGCAACCCAATCACTTTCTACGGCATTGGCTACCAGCACATCCATTTCGGCGGCGCTTGGTATCGCTTTTGTTCTGATAGGGTCACTCGCTATCGGAAGTGCTGCCATACAGCACCGACGCTTTGTTGCGACACTTACTGAAGCAAACTTACCCCCAGCATATGCCAGTGAATTTGCCTTCATATTATCAAGTATTATTGCTGCACTCGGGATGGCTTTAGCCGCATACCTTTGGTATGCCTAAGTGGGAAAAACGTTACACTAGCGCTCCGTTTCTAAGCTCGCTCTTAATATAAGCATAGTATATCGGCGCTGCCACTACGCCGACAATGCCAAAAGCAGCCTCCATGAGTACCATTGCAACTAACAACTCCCAAGCACTAGCGCGTATTTGTCCGCCAATAATTCGGGCATTTAAAAAGTATTCTAGCTTATGGATAACAATTAAGAACGTCAAAGAGCCGATTGCAACCCCTAACGATTGACTCATACTCACCACAACAATAATGCTATTAGAAATCAAATTACCAATAACGGGCAATAGGCCCACAATAAAGGTAATGATGATAATGGCTTTTGTGAATGGAAGGTTAATGCCCATTAAAGGTAGTACTATCGTAAGATAAATCGCTGTTAGCGTTGCATTCACTGCCGAAATGCGAACTTGTGCAAAAATAATGTTTCTAAAAGCATCGCCAAACAACGTCACACGGTTCAGCATTGCCTGCGCAAAGGGCTTGTGTTTGCCATCATTGATAGTTTCACTTAGCGCGACCATTCCGCCAATAACCATTGCAATCAGAATATGGGCAAAATGCCGCCCTACCTCTGCACCTGCAAACTGCAAGTCTGTAGAGTGCTCTCGCAGCCATCCTGTGACTATTTGTTGCAACTTCACCGCGTCTTCAGGCAAGCGTGAATCCACCCAAGTCGGTAATATTTGTCTTGAGTCTTCGATAATTTGTGCCATCCTTGCAATCAAACTGGTTAAGCTACCAGAATCTGACCTTAAAAACGCACTTAGACTCATCCCCATCACGACAAGTAACCCAACAATTAAAATAGCTAACAAGCCAACAGCCACAATTTTAGCGATTCTTCCTGGCAGGCGTAACGCGATATAAGGTGCAATAATGTGTACCAACTCAAACACTAACAAACCGGCTAGCAAGCCAGGGAGCAAGTCAAACTTGAGTATAAAAACCATGGCGACACCCATGATGATCCATGCAGCTATCTCTAGCTTACTGATGTTCTTACTGGCCATAATTTGTTTGAAACCTATCTATCAATGTTTGTTTTTCCAATGCCGGCAACCTCACCTTGATATTGACTGACTCGGCGAATGATTTGTCTATAATTTTACCGTTAAGTTGTGAGACAACCCTAGTTAATTCATCTACGCGCTTGTAGTCAATGGTAAGCATTAACTCGTGCATTTCTACGTACGGCATAATATTTGTTGCTTCAACTGCAAGCTTACCAGTACCACCATAAGCGCGCACCAAACCGCCTTTACCTAAATTAACACCACCATAATACCTAATCACAGCAATACAAACGTTAATGAGGTCTCGCCCTTCTATTATTTGTAAAAGCGGCATGCCTGCCGTGCCTGATGGCTCGCCCGCATCTGAGAATCTAGGCACGATGCCATCGGGTGTTTTAATACGAAAAGCATAAGCTAAATGGTGTGCATTTTGATTTTTTGTAGCAATCGCACGTAGGAAGGCTGCAACAGCTTGCTCAGTGTGACAATTGGCAACCCAAGCAAAAAACTTAGATTTATTAATCGTCTGCTCTGCAACCCCAACCTCATCAATGGTTTGCATTAAGAAAGGCCTGTGATATTACCTGATTGATCCACGTCGATACCAACACTAGCAGGCGTGCTTGGCAGGCCAGGCATAATCATAACGCTACCGCATATCACCACAATAAACCCTGCTCCACGCGACAATCTAAGTTCAGTGACCTCTAAAATATGCCCCGTTGGTGCATTACGCATCTTAGGGTCGTTACTGAATGAATATTGTGTTTTAGCGATACATACTTGCAAATGGTTGTAGTTCTTTTCCAGCTTAGCCAACTGCTCCGTAGCTTTTTCACTTAAAGTGACACCAGATGCACCATAAACTTTTGTTGCAATAGTTTCTACCTTGGTCAGCAAGCTATCGTTATCTTGATACAACAGTTTAAATGTTGATGTTTTCATTTCTATGGTGCTAATCACTTCATTCGCTAAATCTGTCGCGCCGCGACCGCCTTCAGCCCAGTGTTTACAGACAACAGCCTTGCTGCCCATTTTCTCCACTGCACGTTCTACCGCATTCACTTCTGCTTGCGTATCGTGTGTAAAGTGATTTATTGCCACTGTCGCCCGCATACCAAATAGTTCATGTAAATTATTAATATGTTTTTTTAAATTATTGATTCCTAAGTTTAATTTATCGACATTTTCAATGTTTAACTCTTTCAAATCTACGCCGCCGTGATACTTAAGTGCGCGTATTGTTGCAACAATAACGACGGCATCTGGCTGCAAGCCAGTTTGCCTGCATTTAATATCAAAGAATTTTTCAGCGCCCAGGTCAGCCCCGAAACCTGCTTCAGTGACGACATAATCCGCCATTTTTAATGCCGTTTTAGTTGCAATGGCAGAATTACAGCCGTGCGCGATATTGGCAAATGGCCCACCATGGATAATGGCAGAATTATGCTCAAGCGTTTGCACCAAATTAGGCTGGAAAGCATCTTTTAACAAGGCGGTCATTGCCCCTTGCGCTTGCAAATCGCTGGCTAAAATTGCACTACCCGCTTCGCTTTGCGCCACTTGAATATTACCTAAACGTTTTTTTAAATCTAGCAAGCTATCCGCCAAGCAAAACACAGCCATCACCTCACTAGCGACTGATATATCAAAGCCAGAGGCTGTTTCATGTCTTATTTGGTGCAGCTCAATACGGCGCAGTGCCCTATCGTTCATATCCATACAGCGGCGCCAAGTAATATTGTCCACATCAATACCCAGTGCATTGCCGTGATGAATATGATTGTCTATCAATGCGGCTAATAGATTATTGGCTGCCGTAATCGCATGAAAATCACCGGTAAAATGCAGATTAATGTTTTCCATTGGGACTACTTGCGCATAACCACCGCCAGCAGCACCACCTTTAATCCCAAACACTGGGCCTAGGGATGGCTCACGAATACAAACTAACGCCTTCTTGCCTATATGGTTCAATGCGTCCGTTAACCCAATTGTTGTTGTTGTCTTGCCTTCTCCTGCAGGCGTTGGGCTCATGGCTGTAACCAAAATCAATTTACCATCTGGCTGGCTCTGTATTTTATTAATATAGGCTGTACTTAATTTCGCCATATGGTGGCCGTAAGGCATTATATTTTCCGCATCGATCCCTAGCTTAGATGCAACATCTGTAATTGTTTTAAGCTTTGCAGCTTGTGCAATTTCAATGTCAGTTAGCATGTTTACCGTCTCCCTAAAATGGTACCTAGTACACCACGTACAATACTACGACCTAGTGAGCTACCTAGGGCTCTCGCCAGTGATTTTGCAGCACTTTTAAGCACTGAATCTGACCGTCTAGATTTAGAGCGCTTTTTCTTCTTACCTAATATGCCACCCCAATCATAGCTTTTTTCATCATCTTCTTTTTCAGCTTCATCATCATCTTTAGCCGCTTTTTTTGCTTTTACTTTTAAGATCTCGTAAGCCGATTCTCTATCAACCACTTTTTCATAGACACCCTTTACTAACGAGCCTGCCATCACGCCGGCACGCTCCGCTTCTGTAGCTGGGCCAATACGGCTCTCTGGCGGGCAAACATAGGTGCGCTCTACCGGGCTAGGTGCGCCCTTCTCATCCAAGAAAGAAACTAATGCCTCCCCTACCTCTAATTCCGTAATGGCAGTCACCACATCGACCTTAGGATTAATCCTAAAGGTCTCTGCTGCTGATCTAACGGCCTTTTGATCGCGTGGTGTAAATGCACGCAACGCATGTTGCACACGATTGCCGAGCTGACCAAGCACAATATCAGGGATATCCAATGGGTTTTGGCTGACAAAATACACACCGACTGCTTTGGACCGAATTAAACGGATCACTTGCTCGATTTTCCGCATCAGTGCTTTAGGTGCATCAGTAAAGAGTAAATGCGCTTCGTCAAAGAAAAAAACCAGTTTAGGCTTATCTAGATCACCTGCTTCAGGGAGGTTTTCATATAATTCTGAAAGCATCCACAGCAACAAGGTGCCATACACACGTGGAGAATTAAATAGCTTATCTGAAGATAAAATATTAATCACACCCCGGCCGTTGACATCTGTTTGCAACATATCATCAAGGTTAATGGCAGGCTCTCCAAATAACTGATCGCCACCTTCCGTCTCTAACTGCAGTAAGTTACGCTGAATTGCCCCTACACTGGCTGGTGAGATGTTGCCGTATTCTGCTTGGTATTCGGCAGAATGTGCAGCCGCATGCTGTGACATTGCACGTAAGTCTTTCAAATCTAGGAGCAGCCAGCCTTCATCATCAGCAATTTTAAAAATAGAATTCAGCACCCCGGTCTGCACAGCATTTAAGTTAAGCATGCGCGCAAGCAATAACGGGCCCATTTCTAATACTGTTGTACGGATGGGATGACCTTTTTCGCCAAACACATCCCAAAAAGTTACGGGAGAAG
>JAZGEZ010000122.1:0-3034 GCA_036479055.1 Methylophilaceae bacterium
AAAAAGTACGTGGATTAATGCAACATTTTGAACATGCGACTTGTGGATTATTTGGTCGAGAATCTGAAGCGAACGCATCGGGCATGTTGATATTACGTGCTGCACATGACGCACCCCCTAACAACGAATTAGTTGTACAAATTGATCGTTTGCTAGGCATGGCAGATGGTATGCCGCTGCTTAACTATAATGATGCTAAACGTGGCATTTCTAAACGTATCCTTGTGCAAGATATGCAAGTAACAGGGGTGAGATTAATGGGTGAGACCATTGCCACAGGCTGGTTAAAAGAAGTCATGTCTACAGGCGCATTTACCGAAGAGCTACGCCGATGGGCACTTGCACCATTACCACAGCCGCCAACAGGGCAGAAAGGCCGAGGCAAAATTATTTGCAACTGTTTGGATGTCGCTGAAAACGATATTATTGAAGTTTGCGAAGATGGTGCCGATTTGCCTACGTTAAAAAATAAGTTGAAATGTGGCACGGAATGCGGCTCTTGTATACCTGAACTTAAAAGGTTAGTGCTAAGACACAGCAAAAACCCTGCCTCAATGTAACCAACGACTAATTACATTGATTAAGTGCTTTTTCTCCTTGAGTACATTCATCTTCAGAACCAGATGTAACGCTTTCCTTAATTGTCTCCCATGTAGACTTCTTACTCTTAGGTTTAGCAACTGGTTCTGTAAGCGCTTTATCTTCAGTCCTTGTTGTAGCCTTTTTCACTTTATTTTTTGATGTTGTTTTCTTCTTAACTTTTGGTTTAGCTTTAGTCTTCTCTGCAGGCTTATTTTGTGCTGCTTCAGGTTGACCCTGACCTGTGTTTTCCTGAGCAGTATCAACTTTAACTTCCTCGACTGGTACAGGCTCTGTGGTCAAGGTTTTTGACTCCTCTAAAACAGGATGCTCTATACCAGGCTGACCTGTCACTTTTTCCGGCGCATCGTTTTTCATCCCTTTAATCAAAACAAAAAACATAATAAGTGCCAACAACATAGGTAGCGCATATATGCGCCAATCAAATGGTTGTTTAGTGGCCGCTGCACCTTGAGCTTCTACATGCTCAGTATTAGCCGTTAAAGCTTCTGTATCTGTTTTTTCATTCAGTCGTCGTACCGCATAAATATCATGCTCATAAGCATGCATATCATATTTCTCAAACATTTGTGCTATTTCTAACGTTAGTTTTGAAGCCATGTCGTAATAGGCACGTGAAACTAGTATTTGGTTTGGATTAGCAAAGCTCATAATACGCTGTGCCTCAACAAGTCCATCACCAACAATCTTCGGCGCTGTGTTAGCTTTTGTACTTTTAGCTACCCGAACAGAACCTAAGTTGACCCCGATCAATAGGTATAATGGCGTTTCATTACCTATATTACTATTCAAAACCTCATCACGAATCGTAAGTGCAATAAAAAGCGCGTCTTCCAATGCGCTCTCCAATGACCCGTTGCATGCAACAATGGCACCACGCTCTGTATCCACAATCATGCGGTCTTTTTCTGGGATATCTAAAACAGCAAGATCAAGCAGCGTATGAAACTGCTTTTTGATCTTCTGCTGTTCCGCTTTAGATTTTTTAGCTAAATCAATGATATCTAAACAAACTACACTAGAAATTGATGTTTTATTCATTTTTTCATTCACAATATTTAAGGTTACCTGAGTCAACCACCATACTAATCACAAAGACTAAACATTTCAAACGAATTTGCTATGTGAAGATCGTCGTACTAGCAGTTAGTGTAAAATAATTCACCTAGTCAACAAATACACCAAACAAATCATGAAGAAGAACCTAATCATTAGCATTTTGCTGGCATTGCTATTCTTAAATATTGGCCTTAGTTTTGCCGCCACAGCTATTGGTAAAACAATAGAAGCAAAGACAACTGATGGTGATAAAGTCATTCTTAAACCTACTGGCCGTTGGGAGTATGTTAATCAGGAAAAAGCTGAAAGTGCGGCTAAAGTTGCTAAACAATACCCTGAAAATAAAGTCTGCCCGCCAGGCTCACAAGGTGGATGGTTCGGCACCAAATGCATATTGCCCGGAGACAAGGCATTTAACCGTAAATCTCGAATTGGCAAGTAACGATAATCCAGCCCCAATGTATGGCTTGTGCCCAGCTAGCAACACAGACTATAATCAAGTAAAAGGTTAACCAAAGGGGTGATTAGCCGTGATTAATACTAAAAATATTCTTATTGTTGATGATGTTGCTAGCAACATTCAAGTGGCAATGCATATTCTTAAGGAAGATAATTACCAGTTCTCCTTCGCTAGCACAGCTAAAGAAATGTTTTCCATTCTTCAAGCAGCAGCAGCCCCTTTTGACTTAATCCTCTTAGATGTCATGATGCCAGGGATGGATGGTTTTGAGGCATGCCAACAACTCAAAACAGCCCCTCAGTGGCAAGATATTCCAGTAATTTTCTTAACCGCTCGTGTTGATGTTGATTCCATAACCAAAGGTTTTGAGGTTGGTGGTGCTGATTATGTGACTAAGCCATTTCATGCTAGTGAGCTTTTAGCACGCGTAAAAAACCATCTTCAGCTTTTTCAAGCACAAAACCAACTTCAGCAGAAAAATATAGATTTAGAAATAAAATCTCACCTTTCACAACAACGCTTATTATCCGAGTTAGAAGAAAACCAAAAAGAGATGATTTGGGTGCTAACTGAGTTGATGGAAGCCAATTCCGATGAGACAGGCAAGCATATTCGCCGCGTTGCTGAAATATCTTCTCTCTTGGCTCACCATCATCCCTCTTTAAGTGAAGATGATGCCAACATACTATTTCATGCTTCGCCCATGCATGATATTGGTAAAATGACAGTTCCTCACGAAATTCTGCACAAAAAGGGAGACTATACTGAGGAAGAATTTAACCTCATGAAGCAACATACAACTAACGCTTACCAATTGTTAAGTTGTTCAGACCGCAAGCTAATGAAAGCAGCGGCTACTATCGCGCACGAACACCATGAAAAATGGAATGGAAAAGGCTACCCTAGAGGATTAAA
>JAZGEZ010000123.1:0-3959 GCA_036479055.1 Methylophilaceae bacterium
CAACGGCTGCCTATAAACTGGCGCAAAATGATATTCATAACGTCAGTATAGAATTAGCGAATGGGGTCAATGGATTTAACCCACATAAACCTTATGATGTAATTGTATTTACTGGCTCATCTCCAGCAGAGCCGCCATATGTGCGCGAGCAATTAAAAGTCGGGGGTGTTATGTTTGTTGTATTAGGCGAGGCGCCAGTCATGCAAGCAACGCTAATTGAGCGTGTTTCTGAAACTGCTTATAGACAAGATGTTCTCTTTGAAACCTGCATTCCAGAATTAGACAATGCAACACAAGCCAGCAGTTTTGAGTTCTAAGGTTTTATTTAAGACTTTATTTAGGGGTTTGTTTTGAGTAAGAAAACTAACGTGCGATATTTAGCTATTTTTCTAATGTTGTTTTGTACGACACTGGTTGCTGCTGGAAAGAGCCAAGCAACTTCAAAACAACAAAGTTTACTTGATGTTTATCACCAAGCGATGGCAAATGATCCAGTATTGGCCTCAGCGTTAAGTGCTAATAAAGCCGCACAAGAAATGATTGAACAAGGCAAAGCGCTATATCGCCCGACGGTTAACTTTAATGCAAGCGCTAGTAACTCACGCACCAATATTCGGTATCTAAGTTCAAATATACCAACAGGCAACGCCAATTTTGACTCATATCGAGCAGGCATAGAAGCGCGCCAGCCGATTTATCGTAAGCAAAATTTAGTACAGATGGACCAAGTGAAAACGCAAGTTAGTCAAGCAGATAAACAGTATCATTTAAGCCAACAAACACTGATTTTACGTACAACAGAAGCGTATTTTGAAGTGCTGATTGCGCAAGATAAAATTGATTTAATCCGAGCACAAAAAACCGCTATTTTAAGTCAGTTAGAACAAGCTAAAGCGACCTTCGAAGTGGGTACGGCAACCATTACTGATGTTAACGAAGCGCAAGCGCGTTACGATTTAATTGTAGCGCAAGAAGTGGCCGCTATTAATGAACATCTCATTGCCAAACGATCAGTGCAGGCGATAACAGGTCAAATACCTGACAGCCTAGCCAGTGTGAAATCAGATATTCAAGTCACCTCATTACCGCAGGACATGCAAGCTTGGCAAGAAATTGCACATCAAAATAATTTAAATATCCAGATTCAGCAAGATGCCTTAACACTAGCTAAACAAGAAATAGAACGTGCAAATGCCGGCCATTTGCCCACGCTAGATGCTTTTGCAAGTTATACCGATCACTACGTCAATGGCAGCCCAACAGTGTTTAGTGTTGCAAACGAATTAAAAAATGCCACGATTGGTTTGCAATTAGAAATTCCACTATACCAAGGTGGGGCGATTAGTTCAAAAGCACGTCAAGCAGTGCACAATAAACAAAAAGCCCAAGATGATTTAAATTTGGTGCGGCGTCAAACAGATTTAGAAACGCAACGTACCTATCTCAATTTAAATACAAGCATTGCACAAGTAATAGCGTTGGAGCAAGCATTGGTCAGCAGCCAAAGTCAGCTTGACTCCACTAAACTAGGCTATGAAGTCGGCGTACGTACCAGTGTTGACGTGCTGAATGCGCAGCAACAGCTGTTCTCTGCTAAACGTGATTTATTACAAGTCCGTTATAATTACTTGGTGAATATCATTCGTTTAAAATCCGCATCCGGTTTATTAGCAGAAACTGATTTGGCGGAAATCAACCAGCAGCTGGTTTTAAATTCTGGTGGTGCACAGGCTGATTTGGTCAATAATAGCGAGGCGCCGTAATGGCAAACCTAATCGCAAAAACAGATCAAAGCCAGCTAGTTATTATTGATGTGCAGACTAGGCTCTGTAATACCATGCAAGAAGTTGATATGCAGGCGGTTACAAAAAACTGTAGTAATTTAGTGCAAGCAGCAAGGATGCTAGAAGTGCCAGTGATTGTAACCGAACAATACCCAGAAGGTTTGGGTGAAACAATGCCAGAAATTGCGCAATATATCGGCAATGTTCAACCTATTGCAAAAACGGCTTTTAGTGCCTATGCAGTACCAAAATTTAAAATGCAACTACAGCGTGATAAATCACAAATTATCCTGGTGGGTTTAGAGGCGCATATTTGCGTACTACAAACTGCGTTTGATCTAATCAATCAAGGCAAACAAGTGTTTGTGGTGGAAGATGCCGTTATTTCCCGCGACCCAGACAATAAACGTAATGCGATTGCGCGCCTAGTAGCCGCAGGCTGTATCGTGACCAATACAGAATCCGTGGTGTTTGAGTGGTTAGGCAATGCCAACCATACAGTCTTCAAGGATGTCTCTAAACTGATTAAATAGGCGTATTTAATTAGCGTTAACCTTAGCTCAGGTGCGCTTTAATTAAAGTCATCATCTTATTTGTTGCACCGGTAGCTGATTGGCTAAACGCCAATGCTGCTTGATGCATGCGTTCACGCTGATCAACACCTAGCCGTAAGACTTCAATTTGTTGGCGCAATTGTTTCACATTACTGACACGAATAGCCGCCCCACTCTCAATGGCGCTTTTACTCGCCTCTGCAAAGTTAAACGTATGTTCACCGATTAATACAGGTTTACCCATCATGGCGGCTTCAATCAAGTTTTGTCCGCCAAAGTTTAATAAGCTACCACCAACAAACGTAAAATCACAGGCGGCATAATAGGTGAAAAGCTCACCCATGCTGTCGCCTAAAATTACTTTCGTGTCTTTGGCGATCGGTGCGGTCAGCGTAGAGCGACGTACGTAATTAATCTTTTGCTGGCCGATAAGCGCGGCCACTTCATCAAAGCGTTGTGGGTGGCGTGGCACGATGATCGTTAAAATATCTAAATCTTTCACCGCTTCTAAAATCAGTGCCTCTTCACCTTCTCGTGTACTCGCTGCTAAAAACACAGGGCGAGGCTTCCCAGATTGAGAGCCACTAAATAGCCTGCGTAATGCGCTACCTTTATCATGGCTATCGGCTGGTGGCGTTACATCAAATTTTAAATTCCCTGCAACATTGACATCATTAGCCCCTAAGCGCTGTAAGCGACCTGCATCTGCTTGGGTTTGTGCAGCAACGCCGCTTAAAGTATTCAAACCATTTTTAACTAGCTTGCCAAGCTTTGCATAACCCTGTGCTGATTGCTCAGAAAGTCTGGCATTGAGCAACAATAAAGGCACCCCACTTTTTTTAGATTCAGCCATCAAGTTAAACCAAAGTTCCGTTTCCATTAGCAGGCCAATACTCGGTTTAAAGTGCTTTAAAAAGCTGCGCACGGCAAATGGTATATCGTATGGTAAATAAACGCGTTGCACGGTTGAGCCAAATAATTGCACGCTGGCCGCGCGGCCGGTTGGCGTTGTATGGGTAATTAAAATCTGATGGGTGGGGTATGTGTGTTTTAGCGTTTTAATCAAAGGCGCTGCGGCATGCGTCTCGCCGACTGAGACACAATGCAACCAAATCACAGGGGCAGACGGCGATTGTTGATATTGCCCAAAGCGTTCGCCCCAGTGCTGCCAATACTCTGGCTGCTTAAGACCACGCCAATATAGCTTGAATGGTACAAACGGCAAGGCCAAATAAAGCAAAAATGTGTAAAAAAATCTTGGCATGCCGCATTTTCTCACAAATTTTAGTTTTACTCTCACCAGCAAAAGTAGCTGAGCTACTTTCACACTCTTTTTTTGAGTATAAAAAATATTTTTTTAATGTTGGTAATCACTCACATTGGCGCCAGCCCATTGCTTACTTAAGGAGGCGTTTTTTCGCCCAATATTGGTGCAAAACCATTTATAAAAAAACGGTTGCAAAACACACGATAAAGGCATAAATTATCACTCGAGACACAATATGTTGTGTTCTGGGGTGCTTTGTCTCTATCAATATATTGAATATTGATAGGAATCAAAACGTTATAAAAGAATGCTGTAAACATACAGTAAAAGATAAAAATAAGTTAGGGAGTAAGA
>JAZGEZ010000124.1:0-6875 GCA_036479055.1 Methylophilaceae bacterium
GCTGGAGATGAGCCAGTAAATACAATTACATCATAAGGTTTATGTGGGTTAAATCCATTGACCCCATTCGCTAATTCTATACTGACGTTATGAATATCATTTTGCGCCAGTTTATAGGCAGCCGTTGCACTTAACTCTGCGTTAATATCCAGCGAAATCACGTGTGCGGCCATCCGTGCTAACAACGCAGTAAAGTAGCCACTACCTGTTCCAATGTGTAACACCTGGTCTGTATGCTTGATATTAAGCGATTGTATAATGCGTGCTTCTAACTTAGGTGACAACATCGATTGCCCATGTCCTAGTGGTATCTCAATATCTGCAAATGCCAGTCCTTGATATGCTGGCTCCACAAAGTTTTCGCGTGGGAGGTCCTGTAGCAATTGCAACACCTTATGATCCAATACTTCCCAAGTGCGGATTTGCTGCTCTATCATGTTAAAACGTGCCTGCTCGCTGCCTAGATTCATTTGTGTTGTTGTCATGGTGTTACACCTAAATATTTAGTAATCATTATACGTTTTTAATGTGATGTTTATGCGGATACTTCGCTTGGTATTTTTACCCTAAACCATGCAGCATATAGTGCTGGTAGAAATAAAACTGTTAGCAAAGTTGCAACTGCTAAACCACCCATAATCGCAACTGCCATTGGTCCAAAGAATACACTACGTGTCAGTGGTATCATCGCTAAAATTGCCGTTCCCGCCGTCAACGTTATCGGCCTGAAACGTCGAATGGTTGACTCTACAACCGCCTCCCACACTGCCATACCAGATGCTTTATCTTGCTCTATTTGATCAATCAAGATTACAGAATTGCGCATAATCATGCCAGAGAGTGCGATTGTCCCAAGCATAGCAACAAACCCAAAGGGTTGATTGAATAACAAGAGCGCAATTGTGACCCCAATTAAGCCTAATGGTGCCGTCAATAAGACTAAAAACACACGTGAAAAACTTTGTAATTGAATCATTAAAAGCGTTAATACGACCACAAAAAATAGCGGGAATCCTTTAGCGACTGATGCACCGCCTTTACTAGACTCCTCAACTGCACCACCAGTTTCAATCGTAATGCCTAATGGTAGGTTAGCTTTAATCTCTTGCAACTCAGCTTCTACTTGGTTCGATGCAACGGGTGCTTGAATTTCTCCTCGCAAGTTGGCACGCACAGTAATGGATGGCACCCGGTTACGCCGCCAAATGACGCCTTCTTCAAATTCGGAAGTAATGGTCGCTAATTGTGAAAGCGGAACCGCTTTACCTGACGGCGTCGTAATCATTAAATTTTGTAGTCTCGAGAGCTTGACGCGCTCTATTTCAGTCCCTCGCGCCACTAAATCAATACGCTCATCGCCATCTCTAAATTCTGTGATATACAGCTCATGCATCGCACCATTAACCGTATTAGACACATCAACAGAACTAACGCCCAATAACCGCGCTTTTGCTTGGTCAACGCTGACTTTAACAACTTTACTTGGCTCTTCCCAGCCTAGTTGCACATTGATTAAGTTAGGGTTTTCACGCATGATGTCAGCAATTTTATGTGATATCTCACGTATCTTTGGAATATCATTTCCATCCACACGGAACTGAACAGGAAAGCCGACTGGCGGGCCATTTTCCAAGCGCACTACCGATGCTCGCAAACTTGGAAAATCATGTTGAAACAATTCCAACAAATCACTTCTAACAGCTTCGCGTGCTTCTAAATCCTTCGCCAAAATTACCATTTGACCAAAGCCCTGGTGCGGCAGCTGCACATCTAATGGCAAGTAATAGCGTGGTGCACCAGTACCAATATATGACACATAGTTAATGAGACTTTGATGCTTCTTATTCCAATCATGTAACCATTGCTCTATCTTCTTCACTTCGCTATCAGTTGCATGATAAGACGCGCCCTCAGTTAAGCGTAAATCCACTACGATTTCTAGACGGGTTGAGTCTGGGAAAAACTGCTGTTGCACTTTGCCAAACCCAAAGACAGCAAGCGCAAAAATCAACAGCGTAATCATAATGACTGTTTTACGATGGCGCACACAGGTGGTGAGTAGGGCACGAAACAACCGATAAAACTTAGTGTTATAAATATCATGGTGGTGATTGTGATCACTTATGTTAGTACGGGTTGAATCCGCCAACCCAAATTTGTTTTTTATCCAAGCAACAACCTTAGACGGTTGTGGTGCTTTAGAATAATCTGGCAATAAATGATAGCCTAGATAAGGCACAAAGATCACAGCCGCTATCCATGAAAGCGTGAGGGAAATTGCTGTCACCTGAAAGATTGAGCGGGTATATTCACCCGTGGATGATGCCGCTGTTGCGATAGGCAAGAAGCCTGCCACAGTCACCATCGTCCCCGTTAACATTGGCATAGCTGTAGATTTAAATGCAAACGAAGCCGCTTTGATTCTATCCCAACCTTGCTCCATTTTTGACGACATCATTTCAACGGCAATAATGGCATCATCGACCAACAAGCCTAGCGCTAGAATAAGCGCCCCTAACGATATTTTATGAAGACCAATACCGTATATATTCATAACTAAAAACGTTGCCGATAACACAACAGGGATCGATATCGCCACCACGATACCCGTTCTTAACCCTAAAGATATCAGGCTAACACCCAACACAATAATCAAGGCCTCCACCAGCGAACCAACAAAATCATTGACTGATGCGGCCACAATCTTTGATTGTGAAGTAACGGTATTAATCGCAACGCCAATAGGCAGATTATTTTCTATTCTTTGCATTTTCTGCTCAAGCGCTTCACCTAGTTGAATGACATCGCCGCCTTCGCGCATGCTGACACCAAGCAATAATGCTTCTTGCCCGTTATACCGTGTTGAGTCTTTTGGTGGGTCTTCGTACCCGCGGTAGACTTTAGCCACATCAGCCAGCTTAAAATCTTGTTTACCAACCCGCAATCTAAGCTGGCGCAAATCGTCTAACGTTTCATATCGACCCGAGACTTCGATACGAATACGCTCTTTTGGCGAATCGTATGTACCACTGCGCACCACAGCATTTTGTGTTTGCAATAAGCTAACTAACTTTGCAGTACTTATTCCCAATGTGGCAAGCTTCGCATTAGAAAGTTCTAAATAGATACGCTGTTTCTGTTCGCCAAAAAAATTAACTTTTTCTACATCTGGTATTTTAAGCAGTTCGTGACGAATAAGCTCCGCCTGCTCCTTTAATGCAAAATTATCAAAGCCATCACCAGTTAGTGCATACATGGTGCCATACACATCACTAAACTCATCGTTAAACGTTAAGCTCTCTAAATTTTGTGGCAGGGTATGCCTTATATCGCCTATTTTTTTACGTACCTGATACCAAATATCTGGAATTGCATCTGAAAAAGTATCATCTTTCACCACAACGAAAACAACAGACTCCCCAGGACGCGAAAAGCTGCTGGAATAATGAAGATTAGAAATTTCTTCTATTTTTTCCTCTAACTTATCTGTTACTTGCTGCTCAACCTCTATTGCACTTGCCCCTGGCCAGGTAGCACGTACCAACATAACTTTAAAGGTAAAAGGCGGGTCTTCTGACTGCCCAAGCTGGGTATAAGCCAACAGTCCAGATGCCACCAGCATAAGCATCAAAAACAAGACTAATGTTTGATGTTTTAATGCCCAGTCTGACAAGTTGAATTTTGTGCTACCGTCAGCCGTTTCTAATGATTCATCAATCACGACCCTTGCTCGCTTTTTTTATTTGGGGTTTAACTTTTTGTCCTTTAACTAAGGTATGTACACCAGCAACAGCAATCATTTCATCAATCACTAAACCATTTATTATCACAACGCCATATTCGGTAAATGACCCAATCACCACTTCTCTAGGGTTCGCAATACCCGCTTCATCAATCACCCAAACGATACTTTTTCCTTCTAACTGTGTAACGGCTGTGCTGGGAATAATGATACTTTCTGACACCCTATTGTTAAACCGAACCCCGGCAGTCATGCCTAGCTTTACATATTCATCCGCATCGATAATAGCGACACGCATATCAAATGCACGTGTTGCCTCACTGGCAGCAGGTGTTATTTCTCGCACCTTGCCTTGATATAATTTTTCTTGATTTGCCCACAGTTTAATGGTGACCTCATCATTAATTTTCACACTTTCCATCCGCGACTCTGGCACAGCCACCAGCACTTCAATTTGTTCTTGATCTACAATTTGTGCAATGACTTCTCCTATCTCAATGACTTGCCCTGGCTCTGCTCGAATATGGGTAATCACTCCATCACGATCAGCAATAAGTACCGTGTATCGCGATTGGTTGCTAGATACGGCTGCTTGTGCTTTCACCTGTTTCAATCTTGCAGCAGTCGTTTTTAGCTTTGCCTCTTGCAAATCTAAAGCCGACTGCGATATAAATTTCTTTTCAACCAACTGTCGCTGCCGTTCAACCTCTGCTTTTGCCAATGCATAATTTGCCTGTGCAGATGCAACATCTGCTCTAGCGGCTTGTGTCGTTAAATTGCTGTCTGTCGCATCGATACGGGCAAGTACCTGTCCTTTCTTAACCACGTCACCTACTTCAGCTTTTCGCTCAATAATTTTTCCTGAAATTCTAAAGCTTTGGTTAGATTCATAACGAGACTTAACCTCTCCGACTAATACCATTGCTGTGCCAGCATTGACTGCATTGCTCACTTTCGCAACTAAAGCAGGACGAGGAGGCAAAGGCTGGTCTGGCGCCTTTTCGCACCCCTGACTAGCCAAGGCGATCACTAGCAAACTGAGTGTTGTTATTTTTTTCATCATCTACTCTCTAATCAATCCTTGTTAACTAACCCACTTATTAAAACATCTTGCATCAGAGTTAATCGGTCATTGATGTCACTCCAATTAACCCAAGCATCTTGCGACATCGTGATTTGTAATGAGCAAACGCCATGCATGCCCGCCCATATTGTTTGGGCAATCAAGTCGACATCAGTTAACTCTTTTCTAAATCGTCCCGCCTCATGAACAGCTATCACAGTTGTTTTTAACTGCAAGTAAGCATCTTGCTCAGCATTATTTTGTTCTAAACTTGAATCTTCTGGTTTGCATGATGCATGCGGCGTCATAAACATCATCCGGTAATGATTGGGATGGCTTAATGCAAATTCAGCATAGGATTTTCCTAGCGCAATCATACGGTCTACAGGGTCCTCAATTTGCATAATGCTACGTAAAGTACCAGCTAAAGCCAAGAAGTCGGCATCACAAATAGTGCGTAACAAAGTCTCTTTATCAGCAAAGTGTAAATAGATGCTAGTCGCGGAATAACCAATACGTTTCGCAATTTCTCGCATGCTAACAGCATCGACACCTTTAGTGACAAACAAATCACGCGCCGCATCAATGATTAGCGTTTTAAGCTGCTGCTTTTCTTGCTCAGTTTTAACTTTAGGAGGCATATGTTTGTTTTTTATGTGGCAGGCTTAAAAGTCATCCAATAGATATTAATGAGTGGCAAAATGACGGCTATTGCCCCCCAAATATTCCAGCGCATGCATAACTTCCAATAGCAGTCTGTAATTTCACCTGACTCAGCAAAGCCTTTCGCCATTTTGGCTTGTTTCATTTGTGTGGGGATGAGTACCACAACCCAAATGATGCCTGACAATACAAATAAAGACATACCCCAACCCAACCATTTTGAAGAGTATGACAAACCATGCATAGCGACATTCATCATGCCAGCGCCAAGCAAAATAGCTGCGCCTCCCGCTGTGAATATCCAATCAGTGACCGTCACTTGCTTTTGCGCAAAAGCGATTATTTGCGGGTTACGCGTCAAGTCCGCCATATTCTTCCACCAACCCGTAATGACAATATTGCCTAAAAACATCACCACACCTAGCAAATGAATGGCTTTTAACCATAAATAACTATTGTCCATTTTCTGCTCTTTTCCATATTTGCGTCCTACCGAACAAACTAATACCAACGTAGCCACGCACCTCTAACAATTGTCCCGAATTATCTAACTTTAATTTCACACGGTATGTGTTACCAGAGAGCGGGTCAAGTATCTCTGTCCCTAAATAGCTATTATCGCCCTTTGCCACAACACCTTTTATGATGGTCATACCAATTAACCGCTGACCTTTTCTTTCACCTTTACATGCCGTGCAAAACTTTTCTTCTTTATCTGACGCAAGGCCTTTTTCTACTATCCCTATATAGATAGCACTTTCTTCTGAAATTCTAATGTAGCCCGTTGGTTTACCTTTGTCGTCATGTGCTTTCCAAAGCCCGGTAATGTCAGCTGCAAGCACATTAAACGGAAAACAAAATCCCATCATTAAAACAATAGCCACTCGACATACGCTCATCCCACCTCCCATAAACAAACTATTAACACTGTTAAATTAACAGTGTTAACTTAACGTGTCAATGCTATTTAGCCTATTAACTAATGATGGTTTGACAGCAGCGTAGCTGAGTCTGGTTTCAAAAAGCTAATCTTTGAATAGCTTATAAAGAATTAAAAAAGCCTTCTTAGCATTAAGAAGGCTTCGGAAATAAACACGTTAAGGTTTATAAATATAATACTGCAGGGAACACGGTTAATGCCAATACAAAAACCAACCATTCCAGATTCCAACGCTCTAAATGCCCAGTAAAATGCAGTGTTAACACTACAATTGCGATCACATAATATATTGCAATAAGTACCATATTAACTCTGCGCCCAGCCTTTATAATTTTCCCTAACCTAGTTTATATCATTACACACAAGTAAAAAGCAAATAAAATGTTTACGAAATCAACGCTAGTTAGATTGCTTTTTTAATCATTTTCGCGTAAATTTCTTTCATTGCTAGGGGTCTTTAACCCATT
>JAZGEZ010000125.1:0-2986 GCA_036479055.1 Methylophilaceae bacterium
ATCGGGGTTAGGGGAGGTGTGTGTCGGATGGAAGATAGAGTTTCTGATTTATCGCCTAAGAAGATTGTAGCAATTAAAGAAATGTTGCTAAACTACAACAATGATCAAGTAAATAGCCCTGAAAACAAGGCATTCTGTTTGCAAATTTAGTTTAGATTAAGTAAACTTTGTAAGTAGATGTTTGTAATAAATTTTAATACTGTTTTTGCAGTTAACTGAGGAGTTTTACAATGAACAAGAAATTAGTTGGTGTTGCAGTAGCGGCAGCGCTAGGTTTAACAGCTTTTTCTGCAACAGCAGAAGACATGTATCGTGGTGCTTGGTATGCAGTACCAGGTGTAAGCTATATGAATACTGATAGTGACCTTGATGCAGACAACGGCGCTGGCGGCTTCATCTCAATTGGTAAAGAGTTAAGCCAACACTGGGATTTACAAGGTCGCTTGGGTCACAACGAAGCTGATGAGGATTTGAACGTTGCAGGTGCAAGCGGTAATTATAAGCAAACTACATTTGGATTAGACGCTTTATATATGTTTAGTCGTAGTAATTTCCGTCCGTTCTTGCTTGCAGGTTTGGGTGTTGCAGATAATGATGCAGACTACAAAGTTGGCGGCGTGAGGATTGATGAAGATAAAACATCGTGGTTAGCAGGTGTAGGTTTGGGCGCACAAATCTTGTTTAACGACAGATTTGGCATCCAAGCAGACCTTCGCCATCAATGGAGTAAGGCTAAGGTTAATACATCAGGTATAGCTGGCGATAGCAATACTGAGACAGTTGGTAATACATTGCTTAACTTAGGTGGCATTATTCGCTTTGGTGCTACTGCACCAGTTGTGGCTGCAGCCCCAGAGCCTACACCAGCGCCAGCTGCTGCTCCGGCACCAGCACCAGCACCTAAGTGTGAGCCAAAAATTGATACCATTACTGTGGGGGCAGAAAAACTATTTGGTTTTGATAAATCGAACCTTACAGCAGAAGGTAAATCAGCTTTAGATGATGCAGCAGCAAAAATCAAAGCAAATTCAAAAATCACAAATGTAATTGTAACTGGCCATACAGATCGTCTTGGTTCATATGCGTATAACCAAAAACTATCAGAGCGCCGTGCAAAACAAGTGGCTACTTACTTAGCGACTAAAGGAGTAAGCTCTTCTATCATTACAGCAACAGGTCGTGGTGAGTCAGTGCCAGTAGCTGCATGTAAAGGGGTTAAACCTAGAAAAGCACTTATTTCTTGCTTACAGCCTAATCGCCGTGTGACGATTGAAGCACAAGTGAAACAAGAAAGTGGTTGTAAATAAATTTAAGTAAACACTACTTAACTTTTTAAAGGCCCCGCGATAGCGGGGCTTTTTTTATTTAATGAGTGTTTGTAGGGTTAACTGGGGAAAGATAACGGGTTTGTCATCTATTTTTTTTCGATAATGTTATTATTTTAGAAACGGTAATAGAGGTTAATAATGCTAAAAAATAAAGTAGTTGTAATTACAGGAGCAGGCGGCGGGCTTGGTAGAGAGTTGGTTAAGGCTTTTATTGCTAAAGATGCGATTGTTATTGGTTTGGGCCGTAATATTATGGCGTTGGAACAAACAAAGTCTGCCGTTAATAGCCAGTCGTTTTCTGTTTATGAAGCAGATATCAGTAATTTTAATCAATTGCAAAAGGTTGTCACTGAGATCGTTAGCCAGCACGAGCGCATAGACTTTTTGTTTAACAATGCTGCGGTATACCCAAAAATAAACTTTCTTGATGAAACCGCAGCGGATTTTCAACAAGCACTAAATATTAACGTGTGCGGAATAGCCAACTGCTGTAAAGCAGTATTGCCTATCATGATAAAAAATAAGTTTGGGCGCGTGTTTAATTTAGGGAGCTGGGCAGACCTAGGACCTATAGAGAATAGTGTCGTGTACTCTACAAGCAAAGGCGCTGTGCATGCGCTAACCAAAGCCATTGCACAAGATATTGCGCATTATGGTGTCGATATTCATGTCCATGAATGGATTCCAGGGCAATTAAAAACACAAATGAGTGGCTTTATGGGGATAGAGCCTTCTCTTGCTGCCTCTTGGGCCGTTGCGCATGCGGAATCAACAAGCGACAAGCAGAACTGCATCTTTGATGAGGATGCAGAATGGCTGCCACCAAAATCATTCAAGGAAAAAATAAAATCAAGATTATTTTTTTGGGAAAATTGATTGTTCCAAACCATACAATATTAATATGAAACAAGCTGTTAGTTTAATCATTGAAGCAAGTTGGGTTGTGCCCGTTAGGCCTAGTCAAACAACCTTAAAAGATCACGCCGTTGTCATTCTACAGAATAAAATTGTAGCTATTTGCCCAATTATAGAAGCACATAGCCAGTATGAAGCAGCTGAAATAGTTAAATTAGGTCAGCATGTATTAATGCCAGGTTTAATTAACTTGCATACCCACGCTGCAATGAGTCTTATGCGTGGCTTGGCTGACGATTTGGCTTTAACGCCATGGTTGCAAGATCATATTTGGCCTGCAGAAGAAAAGTTGCTTTCGCCTAATTTTGTTAATGACGGTACTATATTGGCGGCGGCAGAGATGTTAAGTGGCGGTATAACAACTTTTAGTGACATGTACTTCTACCCAGAGTCTATTGCTGAAGCTAGTTTGAAAATGGGGTTACGGTCTAATGTTGGTTTGGTTGTTTTAGATTTTCCTACACAATATGCTAATGATGCTGACACCTATATCAAAAAAGGCTTAGATGTGCGTGATCGCTTTAGAGATGAGGCGCTAGTTAGCTTTAGCTTTGCACCACATGCACCCTATACGGTTTCAGATAAAACATTTCAGCGGATTGCAACGCTCGCGAACCAAGTACATATTGGTGTGCATACACACCTGCATGAAACCAAGCATGAATTGAATGAAAGTGTGAAAGAACACGGGTTGCGGCCATTGTCACGGCTAGCCAATATGGATTTGTTGGGTCCCAATGTTA
>JAZGEZ010000126.1:0-8522 GCA_036479055.1 Methylophilaceae bacterium
CCCTGCCAGCTCAAAGTGAATATTTCAACTTGATGCCCACGCTTAATAAGTTCGTTTGCGGTACGCAACATATCGCGCTGCATACCACCGAAAGGGAAATACTTAAATATGATGAATGCAAATTTCAATGACTGTTTAATCCATCTAGCAAAGTGATGATTGTATGCGAAAATAGCACCATGAAACGTATTTTACTGGTTAAAACATCTTCGTTGGGAGATGTTATTCACAATTTACCCGTAGTGTCCGATATTTTGCAACATTACCCTGATGTACAAATTGATTGGGTCGTTGAAGAAAGTTTTGCAGATATTCCCCCATTACACCCTGCCGTAAAACAGGTCTTTACAGTAGCCGTTCGCCGCTGGCGCAAACACGTTTTTAGCAAACAAACCTGGCATGAAATAGCAGTCTTTAAGCGTCTGATTTCTCAACAGCCGTACGATTTAATTATTGACACACAAGGCTTGATTAAAAGTGCAGTGATGGCCAAATGTGCACAAGGCATTAAATGTGGTCATGACAAAAACACTGCACGCGAACCGATCGCAAGCTATTTTTATGACAAAAAATTTAACGTCGCACGTAATCAGCATGCTGTCGTACGTAACCGTGAATTAGCGGCACACGCATGCAACTACTCAAAACCCAATCATGTCCCGAACTATGGCATTACTGCAAAAGCTTCCATTGAGGAAAACTTACCAGAGCCCTACGTGATTGGCCTACATGGCACCAGTAAAGATAGCAAACTCTGGCCAACAACCCACTGGAACGACTTGGCTAAAGCACTAGCAACCCAACAATTACAGCTGGTTTTGCCTTGGGCATCACCGGCTGAACACCAACGTGCAAAAAACATTGCAGCCCAGCAAAGCAATGTGCTCGTATTACCAAAATGCAGTATTGCACAACTCGCGACGACGATTAGTCGCGCCTATGTGGCGGTTGGCGTCGACACCGGCTTATCGCATTTAGCCGCTGCGCTTAATATACCCACTGTTGCACTCTATACCGACACGCAACCAACACTCACAGGCGTATATTCTGGTGCGCATGCGCAAGCCATTAATCTTGGCGGTGTGAAGAAAATTCCTTCTGTTGCATCCGTATTGGATGCAATTCAAAGCGTTACTGAACCAAATACCTAAAACAACAAGACGTTAACCCATTCAGCCCATTGTTATGTCCGTTGTTATATATATTTAAGTGCCCTTAGTTAGTTTTGCATCTTATGATAAACAACGATTACAAAGCCTATCATTGCTACCACCATGGCAATGACCACGATTAAACTCATTAAGCCATAATCGGTCGAAATTAGATCCAGCCACACTTTCATTTTAGACTCCTTGCAAGATTAAATAACGCTATGTAAAGACTAAACTTTGCTCCCTTATCCAATTTTCTGATTTGATTTACAACAAACAAATAGCAGTTAATTTCCCGATTAAAACAACTTTAAAAAAAACACCTTTTAAGCTTGAAATTGAATACTCCACCTCCATATAGAGGAAAGCATTTATGTTAAGGATGAAAAAATCAATGTCAGACGAAAAAAACACACAAGACGAAAACACTGAGAACCAGGTAGAAACACCTGAAATCGACGAAGCAGAATTAACACCTGAAGCACAAATTGAAGCACTACATACTGAGCTAGAAGAAGCAAAAACACAGGTGCAGTATGTGCAAGCTGAAGGTGAAAACATTCGCCGCAGATCTGCGGAAGATGTTGATAAAGCGAGAAAATTCGCGTTAGAAAAATTCAGCGGTGAATTGCTAGCGGTAAAAGATAGTTTAGATAGTGCGCTTGCCGTAGAAAGCGCCACAGTAGACAGCTATAAAGATGGTGTTGAGTTAACGGCAAAACAACTATTAAGTGTATTTGAAAAATTCAATATTGCTGAAGTCAATCCAGTCGATGAAAAGTTTGATCCAAACAAGCATCAAGCGATCAGCACGATTGAATCTGAAGGCGAGCCTAATACTGTGTTGTCTGTACTACAAAAAGGCTACACATTAAACGAGCGTGTACTGAGACCTGCTTTAGTCGTCGTTTCAAAAGCAAAATAGCCATTATTTAGATTGGGGGGCTTGAAAAAATGAAAACTATCCCAATTATTAAATCAACGAAGTCAGCAATGACTTGAAAATGATTAAGTACAAAAACTATTGTAAATAGTAAACATAGAAATATAAGGAACAAATAATATGGGTAAAATTATTGGTATTGATTTAGGCACCACAAACTCTTGCGTTGCAATCATGGAAGGTGGCAAACCTCGCGTGATTGAAAACGCAGAAGGCGGCCGCACTACACCGTCTGTCATCGCCTATCAGGATGATGGCGAAGTCTTAGCGGGCGCACCTGCTAAACGTCAAGCTGTCACAAATCCAGAAAACACGTTGTATGCTATTAAGCGTTTAATTGGTCGCCGCTTTGATGAAAAAGAAGTGCAAAAAGACATCAAGCTCATGCCATACAAGATTGTAAAAGCTGACAATGGTGATGCATGGGTTGAAGTCAATGGTGAGAAAATGGCACCACCACAAGTTGCTGCTGAAATACTACGTAAAATGAAAAAAACAGCAGAAGACTACTTAGGTGAAGACGTAACAGAAGCAGTCATTACTGTACCGGCGTACTTTAACGATAGTCAACGCCAAGCAACCAAAGACGCGGGTCGTATTGCTGGTTTAGAAGTAAAGCGTATTATTAACGAGCCAACGGCGGCGGCACTTGCATTCGGCTTAGATAAACAAGAAGGTGATCGTAAGATTGCTGTATATGACTTGGGTGGTGGTACTTTTGACGTCTCCATTATTGAGATCTCAAGCATTGATGGCGAACACCAATTTGAAGTGCTTTCAACCAACGGTGATACATTCCTTGGTGGTGAAGACTTTGATAATCGTTTAATTGACTACTTAGCTGACGAATTCAAAAAAGATAACGATGGCTTAGATTTGCGCAACGATTTATTGGCAAAACAGCGCCTAAAAGATGCCGCGGAAAAAGCAAAAATCGAGTTGTCTTCAAGCACACAAACTGAAGTAAATCTACCGTACGTAACGGCTGATGCAACAGGCCCTAAACATTTGGTTGTTAAGATTACACGTGCAAAATTTGAGAGCATGGTTGAAGATTTGATTGAACGTACGATTAAACCTTGTAAAACCGCCTTGAAAGATGCGGGTGTTTCAACCTCTGACATTACTGACGTGATTATCGTTGGTGGTCAAAGCCGCATGCCTAAAGTGCAAGAAAAAGTAAAAGAGATCTTCGGTAAAGAACCACGTAAAGACGTTAATCCAGATGAAGCTGTTGCCGTTGGTGCTGCAATCCAAGGTGGCGTGCTACAAGGTGATGTAAAAGATGTACTGTTATTGGATGTATCGCCACTATCATTAGGCATCGAGACATTGGGTGGTGTGATGACGAAACTCATCAAGAAAAACACAACCATTCCAACTAAAGCAGCACAAACGTTCTCAACTGCCGAAGACAATCAAAATGCGGTAACCATTCAAGTATTGCAAGGTGAGCGTGAGATGGTAACGGGCAACAAGTCACTTGGTCAATTTAACCTAAGCGACATCCCACCAGCACCACGCGGTCAGCCGCAAATTGAGGTGACCTTTGATATTGATGCTAATGGTATTTTGCACGTATCAGCAAAAGATAAAGCCACAGGCAAAGAGAATAAAATCACCATTAAAGCGAACTCTGGCCTAAGTGAAGAAGAAATTCAACGCATGGAAGAAGATGCTGAAACGCACGCAGAGGAAGATAAACTACTACGTGAGCTAGTTGACGCACGGAACAGTGCTGATGGCATGATTCATAGTGTGAAAAAATCACTAGAAGAACATGGTGATAAGCTTGATTCTGAAGAAAAAGAAGCCATTGAAACAGCGATTAAAGACTTGGAAGATGTTTTAGAAGACGGCGATAAAGAAACCATCGATGCTAAAACAAATACGTTAATGGAAGCCTCGCAAAAGCTGGGCGAAAAAGTGAATGCGGAGCAACAAGCGCAAGCAAACAACGAGAATGCAGAACCAAGTCCAGAAGGTGAAAAAACAGTTGATGCAGAAGTTGTTGATGCTGAATTTGAAGAAGTGAAAAAAGAAGACTAAATAATATTTTAGTCCAACCAATAGTCGCTAACACCCTTGTTGGGGTGTTAGCGACTTTATGCAATCCAACTTAGATTTAATTTATGGCTGATAAAAAAGATTATTACGAAGTATTAGGCGTCAACAGAGATGCATCAGGAGAGGAAATCAAAAAGTCCTATCGCAAATTGGCGATGAAGTTTCATCCTGACCGCAACCCAGACAACACCAAAGCTGAAGAAAAATTCAAAGAAGCAAAAGAAGCTTACGAGATGCTGTCTGACGAGCAAAAGCGCGCTGCCTACGACCAATATGGTCATGCTGGTGTTGATCCTAGTATGGGAGCTGGTGGATTTGGTGGTGGCGGTGGCGCTGGCTTTAATGATGCTTTCGGCGATATCTTTGGTGACATATTCGGCGGTGCCGCAGGCGGCCGTGGCGGTCAACAACGACCCAACGTGCATCGCGGTGCTGACTTACGCTACAACATGGAAGTCACATTAGAACAGGCAGCCAAAGGCACAGAAACCAAAATACGTATACCAGTGATGGCTGCTTGTAAGCCTTGCAAAGGGTCAGGCGCAAAATCAGGCAAGACTGCTTCAACCTGCGGCACTTGTGGTGGCCATGGTCAAGTGCGTATGCAACAAGGTTTTTTCTCTGTACAACAAACATGTCCCAAATGTCATGGCACTGGTAAAACGATATCAAAAGAGGATGAATGTAATAGCTGCCATGGTGATGGCCGTGTAAAACAACATAAAACACTTTCCGTGAAGATTCCTATTGGCGTAGATGAAGGTGATCGTATTCGGCTATCTGGAGAAGGCGAGGCTGGTGTTAATGGCGGGCCAACAGGTGACTTATACGTCGTTATCCATCTCAAAGAACATGACATATTCCAAAGAGAAGATGGCAATTTGCATTGCGAAATGCCTATTAGCTTCACGGCGGCTGCATTAGGTGGTGAAATCGAAGTGCCAACATTAGATGGCTCAGCCAAAATGAAAATTCCTGCTGAAACCCAAACGGGCGCAATATTTAGGTTGCGCGGCAAAGGCATTAAACCATTGCGCTCTAGTACATATGGAGATTTGTTAGTACATGTAGCCGTTGAAACACCCGTTAAACTAACTGAAAAACAAAAAACACTACTACGTGAATTTGAAGTGAGTACGCAAGCAGATGCAGGCAAACATAGTCCTAGAAATAAAAGCTGGCTAGATAAAGCAAAGGCTTTCTTCGAATAAAAACATTTTGCTACAAACAAAAAAGGCAGCCATATGGCTGCCTTTTTTATCTTTACAAATCAGTTACATAACTGTCATCAAACTGTAACAAACTCTCGTTATAGTGCTAACTCTTTCAACAAAGAGGAGTTTCAACATGAATCAAAAGTTCATTCAAAGTGCGTTTCTAGGTGGTTTATTAGTTAGTTCTATTGCTTTTGGCAGTTTCTACGTTAATGCAGAAGGTAACAACAATAAAGTGCATAACAATGGTGAAGCTATTTCAGCTAACCAGTTTTATGACATGTTAAACAAAACAAAACCTAATGAAGTTTCATTAACATTTGGTGCACCAGATAATATTACAACACTTAAAGATTTAGCAGGTGATCAAACCGGTGTTGTATGGACATATAAAAATGCAGTGTCTAAGGATAATACAATATTAGATGCCAACTTTATGTTAGTAAAAGGTGAGTTTAAATATCTCACGCTTTCTAAAGTTAGCTAAACACTAATTTAGTCGCAAAAAAGCCTGCAAATGCAGGCTTTTTTGTTGGTCACTGCAATCTCATCTACAATAGGATGCATGCAATTAAATATCTTAATTATTGAAGATGAGCCAGCCATTGCTGATACGCTTATTTACGCGTGTGAAGAAGCCAGTATTCAAACAACGCACCTGCTGCTTGGTCATGAAGGGGTTCAAGCGATCACAAACAAACCTTTTGATTTTGTTGTGCTTGATGTCGGTTTGCCAGATATGTCTGGCTTTGATGTCTGCAAACAGATTCGTGAAGTGTCACAGGTGCCTATTTTATTTTTAACCGCTAGAAATCATGAAATTGACCGTATTATCGGCTTAGAAATTGGTGCCGATGATTATGTGACCAAACCCTTTAGTCCACGCGAAGTAGTCGCACGGATTCACGCCATACTAAGGCGTAGCAAACACCAAACCAAAACATCAGCTATTGAAGATCCAGCACAATTCGAAGTTGATGAAGTAGCACTACGTATCAAATTTATTGGGCAACACCTGTCATTAACACGCTATGAATATCTGTTACTCAAAACGCTTATTACACAGCCTAAGCGTGTTTACTCACGAGACCAACTCATGGATATTGTTTGGGTCAATGCCGAAGACACGTTAGAACGCACGGTAGACGCCCATATCAAAACATTACGTAGCAAATTGAGGGCAATTGATGCTAGTACGGCAGCCATTGTCACACACCGTGGCATGGGATATAGCTTAACCGTATGAAAACACCCCTTAGAATCAACATTAGCCTTAAAATTTTTCTAGGTTATTTTCTCTTGGTGGGTTTGGCCGCATGGTTCGTGCTCACCATTTTTGTAGATGAAGTAAAACCAGGCGTGCGTCAAGCAATGGAGGATGCCCTCGTCGATACTGCTAATGTGTTAGCTGAACTCGCAAAAGATGATGTTAGAACTGGGGCAATCCAAACAGGCCATTTCTCTAAAAGCTTATTGCAATACCACCAACGCGCAACCAAGGCTGATATTTGGGGGGTCAAAAAATATGGCGGTGATTACCGCGTGTATATTACCAATGCCAGTGGCATTGTCATTTTTGACTCAGCAAATCTAGCACTAGGCCAAGACTACAGCAAATGGAATGATGTTTACCTTACTTTACAGGGGAAATATGGTGTGCGCTCAAGCGCTGAAATTGCTGGTGATAAAAATAGCGATACCATCATGTACATCGCCGCGCCAATAAAAGATGGTGATGACATCATTGGTAGCCTTACCGTTGCAAAACCTAACCGCACGCTACTCCCTTTTATCGAACGCTCCCAACAAAAAATCATCCGCTGGGGTGCGCTGCTCTTCATTCTATCTTTGGCTATTGGTGCTCTTTTTACATGGCGTTTTACGACCAAAATTAATCAATTACGTGAATACGCCATGCGCATTTCTAAAGGCGAAAAAGCAATTGCCCCTACCTCTAGTAATGACGAATTGTCTGAACTTGCTATCGCGATGCAAACCATGCGCTCAGAACTAGATGGTAAGCAATATATACAAGATTCTGTCCAGCACCTGACACACGAACTTAAAAGCCCCATTACTGCCATTCAAGGCTCGTTAGAACTTATTTCTCCTGATATGCCAGCTGACACACAGACACAGTTTATTAATCAAATTAAAACGCAGACCAACCGCGTGCAAACGATTATTCAAAACATGCTGGGTTTAGCAGCGCTTGAACACCAAGAACAATTGCAACATCAAACAGACATTCACCTAAATGATCTCGTCCAAGTGCAAATAGACCATCTCAATAGCAAAGCCACAAAAGAAAATATTCACTTCAACGTTGCGCCATCACCACCTACACACATCAAAGGCGAAACATTTCTACTAGGTCAGGCGATTTATAATCTGCTAGAAAATGCTTTAGACTTTAGCCCAGCCAATAGTGAAATTATGGTGCAATTAAGTAGTAATCAAAGCGACTTTAAGCTAACTATTCGAGATGCTGGGCCAGGCATTCCTGACTATGCGATGGATAAAATATTTGATAAATTTTATTCCCTACCAAGACCCAATAGTGATAGTAAGAGTACGGGCTTAGGACTCAACTTTGTGCAAGAGGTCGCTAAACTACATAACGGCGATATCGCACTAATTAACCATGCTAATGGTGGTGTTGAAGCCACGCTCACACTACCTAAAACCTAAACTTCACATTCACTTCACATAAGCGCATTAAGGCTTCACATAGCACCTCTATTCTGCAACTTCTCAGTTAAAAGGAGGTTGCATCATGAACAAAGCATTCATATTAAAAATCATTGGCATGCTAGCGCTAATCACGCTGATGTCGATAGCTGTTAGCTACGTCAATGGCATTATTTTAGAACGCCAGCGCAACCAAGACCAAGTAAAAATGGACATTGCTAGAAGCTCTGCTCATGCACAAACAATCATTGGCCCCGTATTGGCAGTGCCCTATGTTGAAGAGTATACAAAGTACATTACTGAAATCACGCCTAAAGGCGCTAAAGTACAAAAACCCATCACCAAGCGCAAATCATCTACTGCGTATTTTCTCCCTGAAAACCTGCATTTAAGTGGTGCATTCTCTAACGAATATAAAAAACTAGGCATTTACAAAGCATTAATGTATCAACTGGG
>JAZGEZ010000127.1:0-18547 GCA_036479055.1 Methylophilaceae bacterium
TCATCTGCAGGCACGTATACCGCTTGGATAGACGTAATAGAACCTGCTTTAGTAGAGGTAATACGTTCTTGTAGTTTACCCATCTCGTCAGCTAGGGTAGGTTGGTAACCCACCGCTGAAGGCATACGACCCAACAACGCAGATACTTCTGTACCCGCCAATGTGTAACGATAGATGTTGTCAACAAAGAACAGAACATCACGGCCTTCATCACGGAATTTTTCAGCCATCGTTAGGCCAGAAAGTGCAACACGTAAACGGTTACCAGGTGGTTCGTTCATTTGACCAAACACCATGGCTACTTTTGACTCTTTTATGTCGTCAAGCTTAATCACACCGGCTTCTGCCATTTCATGATAGAAGTCATTACCTTCACGTGTACGCTCACCCACACCAGCAAAAACTGATAAGCCTGAATGTTGTTTGGCAATATTGTTAATCAACTCAAGCATGTTAACGGTTTTACCAACACCAGCACCGCCAAACAAACCAACTTTACCACCCTTAGCAAATGGACAAACCAAGTCAATCACTTTAATTCCTGTTTCTAGCAAATCAACAGATGGTGACAGCTCTTCAAAAGCAGGTGCTTTTTGGTGAATTGAGCGGCGCTCTTTAGAATTAATTGGACCGGCTTCATCAATTGGGCGGCCCAACACATCCATAATGCGACCCAAAGTACCTGTACCGACAGGTACAGTAATTTGTGAACCTGTTGTTTTAAATGCAGTACCTCGTGCTAGGCCATCTGATGATCCCATTGCAATGGTACGCACGATGCCATCACCTAACTGTTGTTGCACTTCTAATGTTAAGCCAGCTTCAGCTTGCGATTTTTTATCATCAATAATCAATGCGTCATATACTTTTGGCATATTATCGCGAGGGAACTCAACGTCCACAACCGCGCCAATACATTGAACTACTTTACCTACCACTGCTTGATTTGCTTTTGCCATCTTTTTTCCTAACTTACTATTTAGTCAGATACTCTTTATAAATATAAACTTTTAATAAAATTAACTAGCGACTGCGGCCGCTCCACCAACAATCTCTGAAATCTCTTTAGTAATTGCTGCTTGACGAGCCTTGTTATAAACAAGTTTCAATTCATCAATCACCGTCTCCGCATTATCAGAAGCAGACTTCATTGCCACCATACGTGATGACTGTTCCGATGCCATGTTCTCTGCCACTGCGTTATAAATTAATGATTCGATATAACGTGTCATCAACTCATCAATCACAGGTTCTGCTTCTGGCTCATAGATATACCCCCAATTACCTTCTGGGCTACCCATTTTGTCACCAGAAAGTGGTAACAACTGTTCAATGACTGGCTCTTGTTTCATGGTGTTAATGAACTTGGTGTGGCTGATAAATAACTGATCTATTTCACCCGTCTCAAAAGCATCTAACATCACTTTAATAGAGCCAATCAATGTTTCTAAATGTGGCACATCACCTAAACCTATTACGTTAGATACCACATCTGCACCTACGCGCGTCATAAAACTTAGGCCTTTATTACCAAACGCACTGACTTTAATCCCTTTGCCTTCTGTCTCCCAAGTTTTCATTTGGTTAACAGATAATCGCAACATGTTGGTATTTAAACCACCGCATAAACCTTTATCAGAACTAACTACAATCAGGCCAACATTTTTAACCACATCACGTTTAATTAAAAAAGGATGTTTGTATTCAGGTTGTGTATAGGAAAGATGCGCCGCCACTTGGCGAATTTTTTCAGTATAGGGGCGTGATGCGCGCATTCTATCCTGCGCTTTGCGCATTTTAGAAGCGGCAACCATTTCCATAGCTTTCGTAATCTTGCGGGTATTTTCTACCGACTTAATCTTGGTTCTAATCTCTTTACTGCCAGCCATTTATTTGTCCTAATTTTCTAGAGATTAATATGCAGTTGTTGTTTTAAAGTCTTTAATAGCATCTTCAACTGCTTTTTCATCATCGCCGCTTAATGCTTTATTTTTCTCAATGGCACTGATCAGTTTTTTGTATTTAGATTTCATGTGGCCATGTAAACCCGCTTCAAAAGCCAGTACTTTTTCTGTTGGCACATCATCAAAATAACCTTTGTTAGCTGCTAGCAATGACACCGCCATATTAGATACGCTTAATGGTGAATATTGCGCTTGTTTCATTAACTCAGTAAACATACGACCACGATCTAGCTGTTGACGTGTTGCCTCATCCAAATCAGAAGCGAACTGCGCAAATGCGGCTAACTCACGGTATTGCGCTAGGGCTAAACGTACACCACCACCTAACTTTTTAATCACTTTAGTTTGCGCTGCACCACCCACACGAGAGACTGAAATACCTGCATTAATCGCTGGGCGAATACCTGCGTTAAACAAATCAGTTTCTAAGAAGATCTGGCCATCGGTAATTGAAATCACGTTAGTTGGAACGAATGCAGATACGTCACCCGCAGCCGTTTCAATTACTGGCAATGCAGTTAGTGAGCCCGTTTTTCCTTTAACCTTACCTTTAGTAAATTTCTCAACATACGCTTCGTTAACACGCGCTGAACGCTCTAGTAAACGTGAGTGAATGTAGAAAACATCGCCTGGATAAGCTTCACGACCTGGTGGGCGACGTAGCAAGAGTGAAATTTGACGATAAGCAATCGCTTGTTTCGTTAAATCATCATAAACAATTAATGAGTCTTCACCACGATCACGGAAGTATTCGCCCATGGTGCAACCTGCATATGGCGCTAAAAATTGTAGTGCTGCAGAATCAGAAGCTGTTGCAGCCACAACAATGGTGTATTCCATTGCGCCGTTTTCTTCTAATTTGCGCACCACATTAGCAATCGTTGATGCTTTTTGACCAATCGCAACATATACACAGGCCATATTTTGGCCTTTTTGGTTAATAATTGCATCAATAGCAACGGCTGTTTTACCTGTTTGACGATCACCAATAATCAATTCCCGTTGGCCACGGCCAACCGGCACCATGGAGTCAATTGCTTTCAAGCCAGTTTGTACCGGCTCTGAAACAGATTTCCGATCAATCACGCCTGGTGCGACTTTCTCAATTTTATCGGTTAATTTCGTTTTAACTGGGCCTTTACCATCGATGGGTTGACCCAATGCATTTACTACACGGCCCATTAACTCTGGGCCAACAGGCACTTCCAGAATGCGGCCGGTACATTTGCAGATGTCGCCTTCAGTAATATGTTCATAATCCCCTAAAACCACCGCGCCAACTGAATCGCGCTCAAGGTTAAGTGCTAAACCATATGTATTACCCGGGAACTCAATCATTTCGCCAGACATGACGTTTGAAAGGCCGTGGATACGAACAATACCGTCAGTCACTGAGATTACAGTCCCTTGCGTACGCGCTTCGTTGCTTACCTCAAAGTCTTCTAATCTGCTTTTAATCAGTTCACTGATTTCTGATGTAGATAATTGCATTACTAAACTCCTAAAGTTTTTATCGCTTGCTTATGCTGTTAGCGAATAAGCTAAATTTTGTAACTGACCTTTAACGGACGCATCGATTACGGAGTCGCCCACAATAATTTTCATGCCGCCAATAATTTCAGGATCTACCACGACGGTGGCTGATACTTTTTTACCAAACTTAGTTTCTAATTTTTTTACTAAGTCTTTAGTTGTGGCCGCATTTGGTTTCACTGCTGCAACAATTTGTGCATCAATTGAACCTTCTTCTTCTGCTTTTAACTCTTCAAAAGCACTGCTAATTGCTGGCAAAATAGATAAGCGTTTATATTCGACTAAAACCTTAATAAGGTTTTTTCCGCCTACATCTAGCTTATCACCACAGACCTTTAAAAAAGCATCTTGCAACACCGGGCCTTCTATTTGCGGATTTTGAATATAAGCACTTAACTTTTCATCATTACTAACCGCCGCCGCTAAACACAGCATTTCTGACCATTTAGCCAGTGCTTTCTTATCTTTAGCCAGCTTAAAAGCGGCTACAGCGTAAGGGCGTGCGATGGTGGAAATCTCAGCCATGGCTTATAACTCCGCCGCAAGCTGCGAAAGCATCGCTGTATGTGCTTTTGCATCAATTTCTTTACGCAATATTTTTTCAGCGCCGGAAACGGCTAATATTGAAACTTGCGCACGTAAACCTTCTTTTGCACGGTTTACTTCTTGATCAATCTCTGATTTAGCACTTTCAATAATGCGATCACCTTCCGCCTTTGCTGTCCCTTTAGCTTCGTCAACAATCTGACCAGCGCGCTTCTCAGCTTGGCCGATAATCTCGCTTGCTTTTTGTTTCGCTTCGTTCAAAGTCACTTCTGACTTTTTGGACGCATTTTCTAAAGCACTTTTACCCTCTTGTGCAGCGGCCAAGCCATCTGCAATCTCTTTTTGACGCGCTTCAATTGCATTCAAAAGCGGCGGCCAAACAAATTTGACGATAACTAAAATCAGTATCGCAAACGTAATTGCCTGTGCAATGAGCGTTAAATTAAAGTTCATGTTTGCTCCAAGTTTAAAACTTAATCATTTGGGTTAATGCATTGATTAACCCAACCATCCTAAGCAATCCTAAAAATTACGCTACTGCGCTTAATAGTGGGTTTGCAAATGCAAACAATAGCGCCACACCAACAGCAATAATGAATGACGCATCAATCAAGCCTAATAGTAAGAATACTTTACCTTGCAACTCTGGAATCATTTCTGGTTGACGCGCCGCACCATCCAAAAAGCTTGAACACATGTTACCGATACCGATACAAGCGCCTGCTGCACCAATACCTACCATAAGGCCAATGCCAATCGCCGTATATGCTTGAATCATTTCCATTTTATTACCCTCTCTTTAAATATTACTTAATTAAACTACTTCTAAACTATTACTAATGACTTTCGTGTGCCATTGATAGATACACAATTGTCATCATCATAAAAATAAATGCTTGTAGCGGCACTACTAAGATATGGAATATTGCCCAGACAGCACCTAAAATTACTGCGCCGAACATCCCGAGAATACCCGTTGCCGCTAATAAACCTATTAACAAAAAAATCACCTCACTGGCGTACAAGTTACCGAACAGACGCATAGAGTGTGAGAGTGGTTTTGAAATGTACTCAATCATGTTAAACATGAAGTTCGCTAGCAATAATAAAGGGCTAGCAATCAAGCCAATAAACCCCATTACGCTCTTAGGCTTAAACAACTTTGGCATACCGAATGGTGCGCCAAAAACTTCATGTATCCAACCACCTAAGCCTTTAGCCTTGATAGAGAAGAAAATCATTAATATCCAAACCGATAGGGCAAGTGCAAATGTAGTATTCACGTCAGCGGTAGGCAGGGGTCTGAAAGCTATATGCTCGTTACCTGACACCCATTGAATAACTTTAGCAAATATATCAATCGGCAATAAATCCATCAGATTCATGGCCAACACCCATAAAAAGATGGTTAGTGCAGTTGGTGCAATAAACGCATGGCGATCACCATGAAACATGCCCTTTACTTGGCCATCCACGAAATCAAAAATGAGCTCAACAAACGCTTGTGTTTTACTTGGGACACCCGCATGGGCTTTACGCGCGACTAACCAAACAGCACCTGCCACCATGATGCCCAGTACCAATGAGATGATAAACATATCGAAGTGAATAACATTCCAGAAACTGTCGCCGCCCTGACCAACAGCCTGCTCATTAAACTTCAAGTGATGATCAATATAATCACTTGCCGTCGTCATCTCACCTGAATGTTCTGTTGTATGTTCTGTTGCCATAATGATTTATATTTTCAAATGTTCGTTTCGTTTACTCATGGCAGCACCGGAAATAATTGCCGCTGCTGCTAATCCTACAATCAGCGCCCATGGCACCAATGCTTTAAAAGCTGTAATAGTTATGTATAAGAACAAAACAATCAACAAAATCTTGATTAATTCTGCTTTCAACATGCTGCCTAATATTGACGCTGCATCTTTACGCTTACTTATCGCCACTTTTGAAGCAATAAATGCCGCTAGAGCAACTGATAGGCCTCCTGCGATTGCTGATAATCCTGCATTCATTCCAGAGACTGCGAAGGCAATAACCGCAACCGCTGCCGTTGCAAGAACTTGTGAACGCAACATCTCGCCGAAAGTGCTTTCTATTACCAAGCCTGTTTCTTTATCGTTCATTTTTTAAAATTCACTAAAACCATCAAACTCGAAATAGACCCTTTATCCAGCCAGCGATTCTGAATTAATCCTTCAGTTTAGTCAAGCACTAATGGGGCCATTGCTACTTAAAAAAGCACCTCTTACCGCGTAAGGCGTTTAATAATCTCATCTAGTTGATCTAAATTACTGTAATTAATTTTCATCGCACCCGCCCCATTAACCTTACTTAAGATTGTTACGCCTGTGCCAAGTTTCTCACTTAACGTATTTTGTAAAGCAATCACATCACGACTCATCACATTCGGTTTCTGCGTTTTTGGCTTGGCTTCTTGTCCGACCTTTTTAACTAAACTTTCTGCTTCACGTACAGACAGCTTTTTCTGGATTATTTGGTTTGCTAACATGACTTGGCTTGCTGCATCCAAACCAACCAAAGCGCGCGCATGTCCCATATCAAGTTTATTTTTTATCACCATCCACTGCACACTGTCCGCTAACCGCAATAAACGCAATAAATTAGAGACTGCCACACGAGACCTGCCCACCGCACTTGCTGCTGTTTCATGCGTCATCGCAAACTCATCTATTAAGCGCTTAATCCCTAAGGCCTCTTCTATAGGGTTGAGGTTTTCACGCTGAATATTCTCTATCAACGCCATTTCTAATGCTGACTCATCCTCAATATCACGAATCAACACTGGCACATCTTCTAAACCAGCAATCCGACAAGCACGCCAACGTCGTTCACCTGCAATAATTTCATACTTATCTGTAGCGATTTCTCTCACCAAGATTGGCTGCATAACCCCTTTACTCTTTATAGATTTTGCTAAAGTCTGTAACGCGGCATCATCCATATGCGAGCGCGGCTGATATTTGCCTGGTTGCAGTTGACTGACTCGCAACATTTGCATCGCACTGCCTTCATTTACCGTTGACATATCACCTGCCAATAGCGCATCTAAACCACGCCCTAATCCTTTTTGTTTTGCCATAACACTATCCTCATGCTTTAACTAATTGATTTTATTGATTTATTTTTTGAAATGATTTCTTTCGCTAGATCTAAATAGGCAACTGCACCTTTGGAGGTCTTATCATAAACAAGCGCTGGCAAACCATAACTTGGCGCTTCTGCCAAGCGAATGTTGCGTGGAATCACGGTTTTATAGACCTTGTCACCAAAATGGCTCTCTAGCTGTGCAGACACCTGTTGTGCAAGCATATTCCGTGTATCAAACATCGTTCTCAATAGCCCCTCTATCTCTAGCTTAGCGTTAAGATGTGCGCGCACTTTCTTAATGGTATTCACCAAATCAGACAACCCTTCTAAAGCATAATACTCACACTGCATCGGAATCATCACTGTATCAGCTGCCGTTAAGGCATTTACCGTTACAAAATTGAGGGAAGGGGGGCAATCAAGCAATATATAATCATATCCACTGATGGTAGAAATAGCCTGCTTTAATCTCGTTTCTCGCGCAATCTCATTAACCAGCTCGACTTCTGCACCAGCCAACTCTCGATTTGACGGCGCAATATCAAAACCACCTTTTTCACTTTTCACAATGACATCACCCATTGTTTTTTCGCCAATAAGAACATGATAAATACTATTTTTAAGTCGTGTTTTATCAATACCACTACCTGTACTAGCATTACCTTGCGGATCCAAGTCCACCAGTAATACTTTTTTACCTCTAGCCGCCAAACTTGCCGCCAAGTTAACCGAGGTTGTGGTTTTACCAACACCACCTTTTTGATTTGTAATTGCTAATGTTTTCATCACTTACTTTTCAATGATTTTTCTAAAATTTCTCTATCACAGCCAAATGCCGCTCAGCCTCTAAACCTGCCACTGGCAGGGGATAAACCTGGCTGTTTTTAACACCCAGCCCTTGCAACTCTTCACTTGGCGACACACCTTTCATCGCCAACCAAACACCATCCTTCGCTAACAAATGCTGAGTAAGCGCCATAAAAACGTTAATCTCAGAAAATGCACGAGAAATAATAACCTCAAATGACTCTTTTGATTCAAAACGCTCTACACGCTCATGTATGACGTTTAAATTATTCAAGCCTAATTCACCCTTGACTTGACGCATAAAAATCACTTTCTTTTGCACGGCATCTATCGTTGTCACTTGCAACTCCGGCAAACAAATCGCCAATACTATCCCTGGCAAGCCGCCACCACTACCAACATCCAACAAATTCTTACTCTTAATAAACGGCAACACGCTCAAACTATCTAGCAAATGCAATGTCACCATTTCTACTGGGTCACGTACTGCCGTTAAGTTATACACCTTGTTCCACTTACCAAGCAAAACCAAGTACGTTAAGAGCACTTTTTGTGTCGCCGACGAAACAGGCAAACCCATTGCAGCCACGCCAGCAGACAACTTATCTGCTAACTGACTCATGCAGCCTCTATATTAACTTGACCAGCCTCTTTTTTATATTTACGCTTGATATACACCAATAATATTGAAATAGTAGCAGGCGTAATACCTGAGACGCGGCCAGCCTGGCCTATCGTTTCCGGCCGATACTCGGACAACTTCTGACGCGCCTCAATACTGAGGCCATGCACGTTGTCATAATCAATGCGACTGCCTAACTTAATATGCTCACTACCTTTTTGTTTGGCTATCTCATCTTTTTGTCTATCAATATATCCTTGATACTTAGCCGCAATCTCTACTTGTTCACGCACATCATCAGATAATACTTCTCCATGTGGCATCAAATCTAGCAGGCCATCATAGCTAACTTCCGGACGTCGTAGCAATTCAAACAAACTATACTCATGGTCCAATACCTTGCCGAGAACAGCGATTTGTGTTTCACGTGAAACGTTAGCAGGCTGCACAAAAGTCTTTTTTAAACGCTCGCGTTCGTGCACAACGGCCTCTTGCTTGCGATTAAACACTTCCCAGCGCACATCATCTACCAAGCCCAACTTGCGACCAGTCTCTGTTAAGCGCATATCAGCGTTATCCTCTCGCAGCTGTAAACGATACTCAGCACGGCTGGTAAACATACGATAGGGCTCTGTCACACCTGTTGTAATCAAGTCATCAACCAACACACCTAAATAAGCCTCATCACGGGCAGGGCACCAACCATCCTTGTCTTGCGTATACAGCGCGGCGTTTGCGCCCGCCAACAAGCCTTGTGCAGCAGCCTCTTCATAACCCGTAGTCCCATTAATTTGCCCTGCAAAGAACAAACCTTGAATCGCTTTAGTTTCTAAAGAGCTTTTAAGTCCTCTAGGGTCATAGTAGTCATATTCGATTGCGTAACCCGGGCGCAAAATATGCGCACCCTCCAAACCCTTAATAGAGCGCACCAAATCCAACTGCACATCGAATGGTAAGCTAGTTGAAATACCATTAGGGTAAACCTCATGCGTATCCAGACCTTCTGGCTCTAAAAATATCTGATGCGAATTTTTGTCGGCAAAACGATGAATCTTATCTTCTATGCTAGGGCAATAACGCGGACCAACACCTGCAATTGCCCCTGTATACATAGGAGAACGATCCAAGCCTTGGCGAATCACTTCATGTGTGTTTTCGTTCGTATGTGTAATCCAGCAAGATAGCTGGGCAGGGTGCTGCGCCACCTTTCCCAAGAAAGAGAATACGGGTAGCGGACTATCGCCAGGCTGCTCCGTCATCACACTATAATCTATAGTACGACCATCTATACGTGGCGGCGTGCCTGTTTTTAATCGCGCTGCTGGCAAGCCAATTTCGCGCAACTTTGCCGCCAGAGAAGTCGCCGAGGGGTCGCCAGCTCGGCCAGCGCTATAGTTTTGCATACCGACATGTATTAACCCGCCCAAAAACGTGCCCGCAGTCAGAACAACCGACCTCGAAGCAAAGCGCAAGCCTATTTGCGTAACAACGCCAACAGCCTTATCACCCTCTAAAAGAATGTCATCTACCGCTTGCTGAAACAGCCATAAATTAGGCTGATTCTCTAAACGACGACGAATGGCCGCTTTATACAAAACACGATCTGCCTGCACCCGTGTCGCACGAACAGCAGGGCCCTTGCTGGAGTTTAAAATTCGGAACTGTATTCCACTCTCATCCGCCGCCTGCGCCATAACACCGCCAAGCGCATCCACTTCTTTGACCAAATGCCCCTTACCAATGCCGCCAACAGAAGGATTGCATGACATTTGCCCTAGCGTTTCTATGTTATGTGATAGCAGTAAAGTTTTTTGACCCATCCGCGCAGCCGCTAGGGCGGCCTCTGTGCCCGCATGGCCGCCACCAACAACAATTACATCAAACTTATCAGGAAACTGCATACTTATCGCGACCATAGCCTAAAGAGATACTTAAGATAGAATTTTAACGTAAAAACAAGTTAACACGTCATTTTATCTGGCTATGTTTCACGTGAAATATTGAATCAAACCTTTATTTTGGATGGTGAAGCGCACAAAAACTCTTTAGCTGTGTTGTTTCACGTGAAACATATGTCTTGCAATAGGGAAAAATATCAATAAAAACATAAAGTTCTGTTCCAAAGTTAATAACATCGTGATAATCTTTATTATCAATCTATAATTTTATTTAAGTTTAATATTAAACGCTAGAAATTTATATGAATTCAAACGCCACTTATACAAAAACGAGTAGGGGCCTTCGCGCACTAATAAAGAAGCTGCCTCGTAATGCAGGGCTTGTGCTATCTAAAATAGACGGCGACCTAACGTCTGAAGACATATCATCTAAACTGACTAATATAAATCGGGAAGACTTTGACAGTGCTATCACTTGGCTGCTTGAGGGCGGCTTCATCAAGCCTGTAGCCAAAGATCCTTTTTCTGACTCCGTTTGGGATGCGGCAGCTATGCATGGCGCTGTACAAGTTGATGAAATCAACTTAGATCAATTCACCGTCTCTGAAAAGCCTTCTATTGCTATTACAAAAACAGCCGCCAAAAAAAAAGAGACTAGGGAAGAACTGAGTGATGAAGACAGCGCTAAAATAAAAGCATTAGAGCAAGCAGATATCGAAGCACGTGAAAGAGCAGAAGCTGCATTAAAAGCTAAGTTAGAGGCGGAAACAACAAAAGAAAAAAAGAAGTTAGATGAAGAAGCGCGTGAAAGAGCAGAAATAGAGGCCCGAGCGCAAGCAGAGGCGGACAAGACCGCAAAAGAAGACCAAGCAAGAACAAAATCGGAAACCAAAGCAGCAGCCGAGAAAAAAGAAAAATTAGAAACTGAAGAGAAAGCCAAACTGGAAGCACTAGCTAAAACTGAAGAAGAAGCGCGAGAAAGAGCGGAAGTTGAGGCGCTAGAAAAAGCGGCTGCTAAAGAGCAGGTACGGTTAGAGGCTGTCGCGAAGAAAGAAGAACAAGCGAAAGTGAAAACTGAGAAAAAAGAAGAGGCTAAGCTTGTAGCAGAGGAAAAAGCACTAGAAAAAGCGGCTGCTAAAGAACAAGCGCGGTTAGAAGCTGTTGTGAAAAAAGAAGGGCGGGCGAGAATAAAAGCTGAAAAAAGAGAGGAGGCTAGGCTAGCAGCAGAGGGGAAAGACCGAACTCCGAATAAAGTCAATTTTACTCCGCTAATAAAAAAATGGATTAAAAATGTTTTTAAAAGCATTAAGCCTTTATCTATTTATGCAATTGCTGTGCTATTTTTGCTCATCATCGCAGCACAGTTTATCAACTTCCATATATGGATTAACCCGATTGAAAGAGTCGCTGAGGAAAATATACAAGATAGCGTAAACATAAAGTCTGTCCGCATCTCATTTTTTCCAAGTCCACACTTGCTATTAGAAGGCCTAACCATTGCCGACTCAACAACAATCACGGCTGAAAGAATACGTGTCTACCCAAACCTTCTGAACCTAAAAGAAAAACTACTTAACGCATCTAACTCACCTTATAAAGTCGGGTCCATCTCTATTGAGAACTTTAAAATTGCGCAGAAAGATTTACCGCGTATCGTCTCATGGAAAGATGCATCTTCAAGAGATCAGCAGTTAAAAATAAATAAAATATCATTAAAAAACATGTCTATTCACCTTAACAACATAGAGTTACCTAACTTTAATGGCGAAATTTTATTAGATAATGCCGGGCAGCTAAAAGAAGCCACTATCGCAACAGAAAATAAAAATCTTACCGCTATTATTAGGCATACTAATAATATACATTCAATCAATATCGACGCCATCAGCTGGCGCGCGCCATTGTTACCATACCCTATATTCACTAAACTCCGAGCGAAAGGTACTATTAATGAAAATGTCATGACCTTTTCCAGTATCACTGGCGAGTTATATAATGGAAGCTTAGATGCAAACCTCAATATAGATTTAGCATCAGAAAAATTAGCTTCTAAAGGTCGGTTTAAATTAAACAATTTCTTTCTTGCTGATATGGCAGAAGAGCTTAAATTAAACACAGTGGTAGATGGCAAATTAAATGCCAAAGGGAGGTTTTCTTTTAAATTCAGCAAACCATTAAATAAAATAGTTAATGCTCAACTAACAACAACATTTAATATAAAAAACGGACACTTAAGAACAGTAGATTTAACTGAGGCCATGCGAAGGGGTAACTTAAGTGGACATACTAAGTTTACTAAACTGTCAGGCTATGCTGCGCTCACTAATAAAACCTATCGATTTACCAACCTTTTATTACGCGATAACCAATTAAGTGCAAGAGGCCATTTAAAACTTTCACCAGAGCATCATGTGTCTGGTGTAATTGCATCAACAATAGATGTCAAAAGAAACCCCATAAACGCACGTTTGCAGATTAACGGTCCCTTAACAGCACTGAAACTAAAAAATTAAACTTTACAAAAAAACCAGAATATATTGACGGATGTATAAGTTAACGCCTATAGTGGTAGGGTAGTAAAGTATAAAACCATACAATTAAAAATATCTAGATTTTATGTTTGGTGTTGTGATAAATGGTTTTTAATCAATTAATTTGTAATAATTTTGGAGAAGAAAATGGCTGATACTAACGAATACAAAGCGGCACTTGCGAAATATACTTCCAACATCAATGATGGTGCTTTAGAACAAATGGCAAAAACCTATGCTTTAGTAATGTCTAACAAGGATGCTAAAAATGTAGCATGTGGAGACCCTGCTGAAAAAGAAACCGTTCGTGATAACTTTCTTAAGAAAAAGCTTGGCTTAACTAACTCTGATAATGATTTAGATGCTGGAGTTGAAGCTGTTTGCGCAACAATGAAAGAAGATCGCATGAAAAATCGTTTAGTGTTTTATTATCTACTTGCCGAAAAATATAATAAATTAGGTGTCTTTGCTTAATTTATCTGCTTAAAAGATAGGCCCTAAAAAAACCTCTTGCTTAAGGGCTAGAGGTTTTTTATTTGCCTACACAAAACTTACTAAATATTTCACCCAATAAATCATCTGGCGTAAACTCACCTGTAATGGTGCTCAGCGCTTCTTGTGATAAGCGCAACTCTTCTGCGACCAATTCAGCTGAATTCATTTGCTGTTGTGCTAACGCTAGGTGTTGCTTCACCTGGCTTAATGCCTCCAAATGTCTAGCACGTGCCATAAACACACCTTCAGAATTTTGCTGATAACCGACCAAAACCAATAAATAATCTTTCAACAAACCCAAGCCTTCACCTGTCTTGGCCGAAAGGTAAATATGCATCTCATTATCTTTTTCTAGCACTTGTGCCGTTTCTTGAGACACATCAATTTTATTATGTACCCAAATTTTGGTGATTTCTTCTGGCAGGCGGCTTAAAATAGCCTTTTCTTGATCACCAATACCAGAAGTTGCATCTAACAACAATAATGCGATATGGGCCGATTGTGTGGCTTGGTATGCTCGAGCTATACCAATTTTTTCTACCTCATCGTCTGTTTCACGTAAACCGGCCGTATCAATAACATGCAGGGGCACCCCATTAATTTGAATCGCACTTTTGATTGCATCACGTGTTGTGCCGGCTATTGGTGTCACAATTGCAACCTCTTCACCAGACAGTGCATTCATCAAGCTTGATTTACCAACGTTGGGCTGCCCAATTAAAACAACATTAATCCCGTCACGTAATAATGCCCCTTGTCTGGCTTTGCTAAAAATTTCATCTAGTGCTTTTTGATTACGCTCAATTTTTTCTGCGACACGTCCTTGCGTAATAAAATCAATTTCTTCTTCAGGAAAATCAAGACAAGCCTCAACATACATGCGTAACTCAACTAGCTGATGGAGTAACTGATTAACAGTTTGTGAAAACTCACCTGAAAGAGAGCGTACAGCACTTTTTGCGGCTTCAGTGGTAGCCGCATTAATGACATCAGCAACAGCCTCGGCTTGAGCAAGATCTAGCTTATCATTTAGGTATGCACGTCGCGTAAACTCACCTGGCAATGCTTGACGTGCACCCAACTCAATACAGCGTGCTAGAAGAATCTGCATTAGCGCAGTCCCGCCGTGCGCTTGCAACTCAAACACCTCTTCACCTGTATAAGAATGGGGAGCCTTGTAATAAATGGCGATACCACGATCAATGAGATCACCATTATCTTGCTTAAAATCTAAATAAGCAGCATGCCGAGGACTTGGACACTGTCCTAAAATTTGAGTAGCAATCAGCTGGCTTAAAGGCCCAGAAACCCGAACAATACCAATGCCGCCAGCACCACTAGCCGTAGCAATAGCGGCAATAGTATCTTGTGAGCTAGCGTTTAGCACGGCCTTTTTTAGCTAATGCTGCTGCATGAATTGTTTTATTGATATACCATTGCTGCGCAATCGATAAAATATTATTCACCAGCCAATATAAGACCAGACCAGCGGGGAAGAAGAAGAAGAATATACTGAAGACAATCGGCATAATTTTCATTACTTTCGCTTGGATTGGATCAGTTGGTGCAGGGTTCAGATAAGTCTGAAAAATCATGGTTGCGCCCATTAAAATCGGCAAAATATAGTAAGGGTCTGTTGCGGATAAATCTTGAATCCAGCCGAAAAATGGCGCGTGACGCAACTCTACAGAACCTAACAAAACCCAATAAAGTGCAATAAAAACAGGTATTTGTACCAATATTGGCAAACAGCCACTTAACGGATTAATTTTTTCTGTTTTATACATTTCCATCATAGCTTGTTGCATTTTTTGCTTATCGTCACCAAACTTTTCTTTCAAACTTTGCATACGTGGTGCCAGCTCTCGCATATGCGCCATGCTACGGTAACTCGCTGCCGAAAGTTTAAAGAAAACCGCTTTAATTAAAATAGTTAGCACAATAATTGCAACACCCCAGTTACCAATAAAACTGTAAATCTTTGATAACAACCAAAAAAGTGGTTTAGCAATAATAGTTAACCAGCCATAATCAACCGCATACTCCATGCCCGGTGCCGCTGCTTCAAGGTCTGGTGCTGTTTGTGGGCCAGCGAATAGTTTTGCTTTTACATCCGTGCTCGCACCCGCTCCAATTTTACCTATTGGGTTAACGGTCCCTACCGCATACATGTCATCTGCTAATTGCTTCGTATAAAACTCATTTGAGACCCCGGCTTTAGGAATCCAAGCACTAGCAAAATAGTGTTGAATAATGCCGATCCAACCATCTTTACTTTTTAAAGATAAATTAGTGTCTGCCATATCTGCAAAACTAATTTTATTAAAGTTGTTTTCCGCCGTGTAATAAGCACCGCCAGTAAACGTTGGCATGAAAGCAGAACCTTGATTAGACTCGCTATCATGCGTAATCTGATAGTAAACAGATGGTGTAATCTCACTGCTACTTGCATTATTAATATGATAAGCCACATCAATCACATAACTACCACGATGAAAGGTATACACTTTATCAACGCTAATGCCATTAGCCTCCCATGAAAGCTTAACGTCTAATGTTTTTGCATCTTCTGCCAACGTGCGATGATTAACAGTACTTGTGAACTGCGATTTATGGTTTGGTAAATCCGCTCCAATCAAGCCAGTTTGCGCCACATATAACATTGGATCGGCGGCATCATCCATTAAAGAAAAATAACCGGCGGCCTTGCCGTCTGCACGATGTTTCTTTAGTGTTAAATGACGTAAATCTCCGCCTGTCGTGCTGATTTCAGCTTGATATAAATCAGTACCAACCTTTATGTTTTCACCTTCAACCAATTTAAACTGATCACTACCTACTTGTGCACTACTTACAGTATCTGATGAAGCTGTTGGAATACTAGTATCTACAGCTGGTTCGGTTGATGCGGCTATATTTTCAGGTGCCTCTTTAACTTGCCAAGCATCCCATAACATCATTACTGAAAATGAAAATACAACAAATAAAACTAAACGTCTGATATCCATACAATTCTTTATTAAATAAAATTACTGTTAAATGAAAATGTTAAGGTACTGGATCATGTCCGCCTTTACACCACGGATGACACCGCCCCAATCTAAACACAGCTAGATACAACCCTCTTAATACGCCATGTTTACTAATCGCCTGGATTGCATAGCTAGAGCAACTTGGCTCAAATCTACAACTTGGTCCAACAAATGGACTTAAACACCACTGATACAGCTTTATTAAAAACACAAAGAAATTACTCATTAGTTTTTTTTTCCAGCACTACTTGATGCTGTATTTTATCAAGCAGCGTAGCAAGTTCTTGTTTTAAACTTAAGAAATTGCTACTTTTAAAAGGTTTTTTAACTTGTATCACCACATCCACATGGTTTAACACAGATAACTCTTGCCTGCATAGCTCACGCAGTACACGGCGCATATAATTTCTATCCACTGCTAATTTTGCTACTTTTTTTGCCACAACAAAACCAACCCGAACACTTAAAACCTCACTGGTGGTTTTATTAGGTCTATAGTGCACAATTAAAAACGCACCAGAAAAACGCTTTCTAAAACCAAAAACGGATGAAAATTCATCCGTTTTTCTAATCATTACTAATTTAGTGGCTATTTTATTAGGCATTGCCATACATGCTTAATGTTTAGAGCAAAATCAACAATAATTGATATACTATTAAAGCCCTATGCGCTTACGGCCTTTTGCACGGCGTGCCGCTATAATTTTACGGCCACCTTTTGTTTTCATGCGTACCAAGAATCCGTGCGTGCGTGCGCGACGTGTTTTAGATGGTTGGTAAGTACGTTTCATTTAAATCTCCAATTGAGAATGCTACAAAGCCCTACATTAAACCCGAATATGGGTACATTTGTCAATGACAATTTACTTAAATAAATTTACAATCGCCTGTGGATAAGTCTAAACAAACAGGTTAGAATCTACATTCTAATATTAATAACAAATAAACTTGTTTATTGAGATAAACATAGTAAACCTTTTGTTTAATCAATCATTTACTGGGGCGTTGGTATACCGATGGAAAAATTTTGGCCTACCTGCCTTAGCCGCTTCGAACAAGAGCTTTCTGCACAGCAATTCAACACCTGGATTAAACCACTTAAAACTGAAGTTACCGATACCAGCATACGTGTTGTTGCCCCTAATAAATTTGTACAGAGGTGGGTCAAAGAGCGGTTTCTTAATAAAATTGAGGGCATCGCTGATGAGCTGTTCTCTCATCATGTATTGATTGAAATCACCACAAGCAACAAACAAAGTGTATCAACCAGTGCAAAAAGACCAGTTACAAAAAAAGAAGTTGGTATTGGCACCAACGAAAAACTTAATTCACCCGTTATTAATAACAGACCTGATTCAAAAAAAATAAAAAATAAAAAAAATGATTTTTCTTCGGGCTTAAACCCTAGTTTTAATTTTGATAATTACGTCACTGGTCGTGCAAACCAACTCGCACGTGCTGCCGCCTTACAAGTAGCAGATAATGCTGGGCAGGCTTATAACCCACTCTTTATATACGGTGGTGTGGGTTTGGGAAAAACCCACTTATTACAAGCCATTGGCAACCAGCTAAAACAACAAAATCCAGATGCGAAAATACGTTACCTACATGCTGAACGTTATGTTTCTGATGTGGTAAAAGCTTATGAAAACAAAGCATTTGACGCTTTTAAAAAACAGTACCACTCATTAGATTTATTACTGATTGATGATATTCAGTTTTTTGGTAAAAAAACACGTACCCAAGAAGAGTTTTTTTATGCTTTCAACACATTAATTGAAGAGAAAAAACAAATCGTGATTACTTGTGATACGTACCCAAAAGAAATTACCGATGTAGATGAGCGCTTACGTACTCGTTTTAGCTGGGGGTTAACGGTTGCTGTGGAGCCACCTGAGTTAGAAATGCGTGTGGCCATTTTGCTTAAAAAAGCAGAAGCGTCTAAAATCAACCTACATGAAGATGTTGCGTTTTTTATCGCGAAACAAATACGCTCTAGTGT
>JAZGEZ010000128.1:0-6547 GCA_036479055.1 Methylophilaceae bacterium
AATCACTGTTTTTGGCACATCAGCCAAATATATTGATGTACTCAATAATGACAGCGTTGAAATTAATAAAATTCACTCACTTGCAAGCTTACGAACGCTCCTCTCTACAGGTTCCGTGTTATCTCCCGAAAGCTATGATTATGTGTATCAACATATTAAAGCCGAGCTGTGTCTATCATCTATCTCTGGCGGCACTGATATTATTTCCTGTTTTGCACTGGGTTGCCCTACGCTTCCTGTAAGGCGTGGAGAGCTGCAATGTAAAGGACTGGGGCTATCAGTCGAAGTATGGGGTGACAAGGGAGAGGCAGTTGTTAATCAAAAAGGTGAGTTAGTGTGTACTCAAACTTTTCCTTGTATGCCAATTTATTTTTGGAATGACCCTGACAAGAAAAAATACCGTGAAGCCTATTTTGAGACCTATAAAAATATCTGGTGTCATGGTGATTATGTGATGGAAACTGAGCAGGGCGGGCTTGTTTTTTATGGTCGCTCAGATACGGTATTAAACCCTGGTGGGGTTCGCATTGGCACAGCAGAAATTTATCGGCAGGTTGAAAAATTAACCGAAGTTCAAGAGTCCATAGTTATTGGCCAACAGTGGCAAGATGATGTTCGTGTTGTACTTTTTGTCAAATTAGTTGATGGTAAAAATTTAGATGAAGAATTGGTAAATAAAATAAAACTACAGGTCAGAATAAATACTACACCACGCCACGTCCCTGCAAAAGTTTTACAGGTGCAAGATATTCCACGCACTAAAAGTGGCAAAATTGTTGAGCTAGCCGTTAGAAATGTAGTGCATGGTGAGCCAATTAAGAACAGCGAATCTCTCGCAAATCCTGAGGCCTTAGCGGAATATGCTTCAAGAGATGAGCTGTGTAACTAGGTATGAGGAGTTATGAATAAAGACATTGTTATCGTTGCTGCAGGACGAACTGCAATTGGCAATTTTACAGGAGGTTTATCCACTATTCCTGCATCATCGCTAGGTGCAAAAGTGATCAAGAGCTTGCTTGATCAAACGAAGGTGGACCCCGCAAGTGTTGATGAAGTCATTATGGGGCATGTACTTACTGCCGGTTTAGGTCAAAACCCAGCCCGTCAAGCGGGAATGGAAGCAGGCTTGCCAGAAACCGTGCCAGCCATGACCATTAATAAAGTCTGTGGCAGTGGCTTAAAAGCGGTGCAATTGGCTTTTCAGGCAATTGCCTGTGGCGATGCTGATATTATTATTGCGGGTGGGCAAGAAAATATGAGCGCATCTTCTCATGTCCTTCCTCATTCTCGAAGTGGTCAGAAAATGATGGATTGGAAACTAAAAGACACCATGATTAGTGATGGTTTATGGGATGCTTTTAATGATTATCACATGGGTGTGACGGCTGAAAATATTGCTAATAAATACAATTTTAGCCGAGAATTACAAGATGACTTTGCAGCAGGTTCGCAACAAAAAGCAGAGGTCGCTCAAAAGGCTGGCAAGTTTGATGATGAGATTATTCCTGTTGAAATACCACAACGAAAAGGAGATCCACTCATTATTGATGCTGATGAATTTCCTCGGCACGGAACCAGCACAGAAAGTTTGGCAAAACTTTACCCCGCTTTTTCCAAAGAAGGGACCGTAACAGCAGGTAATGCTTCTGGCATTAACGATGGCGCCGCAGCCGTTATGGTAATGAGCAAAGAAATGGCAAAGGCGCTTAAGTTAGAGCCATTAGCGAATATTGTGGCTTATGCATCTACGGGTGTTGACCCTAAAATTATGGGTACAGGGCCAATCAGTGCAAGTCAAAAATGCCTTCAAAAAGCAAACTGGGCGGTTGATGATCTTGATCTTATTGAGGCTAACGAAGCCTTTGCCGCACAAGCCTTGTCGGTTAATAAAGATTTAGGTTGGGATGCAGAAATAATCAATGTTAATGGCGGGGCTATAGCACTAGGTCATCCGATTGGTGCTTCTGGCGCACGTATTTTGGTCACGCTATTACATGAAATGAAACGTCGTGATGCAAAGAAAGGGTTAGCAACTCTATGTATTGGTGGCGGTATGGGAATTGCATTAGCGGTTGAACGTGGTTAAATACTTTTGGTAAGTCAGCTATAAAATGGCAAATAAACATTCACTTAAAATAATAGTCATTATTGCATTACTGGTTGCTCTTGGGCCAATGGCAACGGATATGTATTTGCCATCATTACCCACGCTAACAGAATCATTAAATACAACTACTTCAAATGTACAGCTGACTCTCAGTATTTATTTCTTTGGCTTTGCTATCGGCCAATTAATCTACGGGCCATTATCTGATCGTTATGGCAGGAAACCTATTTTACAAATAGGCTTAGTAATATTTGTGGTAAGTAGCGCTATTGCTAGCATGGCTACGACCATAGAAGCTCTGATTGTCGCTCGGCTTTTTCAAGCGATAGGCGGATGTGCTGGGCCAGTATTAGGTAGGGCAATGGTGCGGGATATGTTTAGTCCAGAAGAATCTGGGCGTGTACTTTCTCATATAGCATCTGCAATGGCACTTGCCCCTGCAATAGCGCCTATTATTGGTAGTGTTCTAACCGTTGAATATGGTTGGCAAGCAAACTTTTGGTTTTTATTTGGCTATGGCTTACTTGCATTGGCAACGTTAACGTTTAGTTTATCAGAAACAAATAAGCACAAAAACCCTGATGCCATGAAGCCCCAGCATCTATTGGCAAACTATAGGATGATTATCAAAAGCCAAGAATGGAGGTTATATACGCTCGTCTGTAGCTTTGTTTTTGCGGGTTTATTTGCCTTTTTGACTAGCTCTTCATTTGTTTTAATCAGTTATATGGGCGTTAGTGAATATGCCTATGGCTTTTTATTTGCAATTATTGTTATTGGTTACATTATTGGTTCTCAGCTTTCTGCCCGATATAGCAAACGCTATGGTGCTTTTACGCTTATTCACTATGGTAGCGTGCTTGCATTTATTTCTGGGGCAATTATGTTTCTTTTAAGTTTATCTGATAGTCGAAATGTGGCTATCATCATAGCGCCTCATTTCTTTTTTATGATTGCAGTTGGTATCACAATGCCTCTTTCAATGGCAGGTGCATTAGGCCATTTCCCTAAAAATGCAGGATCAGCTTCTGCCTTACTTGGGTTTACTCAAATGATGTTAGTGGCCATTTTTGGTATTATTATTGGTAGTTTACAAACAAGCACTGCCTCCGTTATGGCAGGCGGTATAGCTATAGCAGGTCTTTTGACTTACATTTCTATGCTTCGTCTGAAGTATATTCTACAAAAGGGCAAAAAAGTGGGGGGGTGTACTTAAGGGACCTCCGATCAAGTCCAATTATTTTAAACTGGCTAAAACTGCCGATATTTTCCACGAAGATCGGCACAATAGAATAACTATTACGTCTCACTTCATGAAAAATAGCGACAGTTTTTTCTGCGCTTAATTCTAATCGACTTAATCAGAGCTCCCTTAGCTTACTTCTAATAATGCCTACAGCTAATGATATAACCAGTTAGGTAGCAATGTTGCGATTGTTGGTATTAATACGATTAGTAATAAACGAATAATATCTGCTGTCCAGAACGGAGTTACGCCTTTAAAAATGGTTCCTGTGCTCACATCTTTTAGTACGCCACTTAATACGAATACATTTAAACCTACGGGCGGGGTAATCAAACTAATTTCTGTAACCACGACTACGACTATGCCAAACCAAACTAAATCAAAGCCTAGGCTCTCTACAACAGGGTAAAAGATTGGAACGGTTAATAGCAACATGGATAAACTTTCAAAAACGGCTCCAAGAACGATGTATATTCCAATAATCACAAAAATGACCATCATTGGGCTAAGGTCATAACCTGTAATTAGTTTTAATAATTCATCGGGTAGGCCTGCACGATTGATGAAGTTTGAAAATATTAAAGCGCCAATTACAACAACAAATAGAGATGCTGTTGTTTGTGCCGTTTCAGAGAGGACATCAAAAAGCACTTTGAAGTTAAGTGATTTTCGTAAAAGAGCAATTATAAAAGCACCTGCAGCACCGATACCTGCAGCTTCGGTTGGCGTAAATATACCACCGTATATGCCCCCCATAACGACGGAGAACAAAATCAAGACACCCCAAACACCTTTCAATGCTTGAATGCGTTGTTTTGCATTCTTCTTCTCTCCCCTAGGACCTGCATCTGGGTCTCGCCATACCGTCCAAGAAACAGCTCCCATGTATAAAATTATGCCGAGTAATCCGGGTAAAAAACCTGCTGCAAATAACTCTCGGATACTTTGCTCTGTCATAATCCCATAAATAACAAGGATGACACTGGGAGGGATAAGAATGCCCAAAGTACCACCAGCGGCGATTGATGCCGTGGCTAATGAGTCACTATAGCCATACTTACGCATGGGAGGCATTGAGACTTTTGCCATTGTTGCGGCAGTAGCTAAACTAGAACCACATATGGCTGAAAAGGCACCACATGCGACCACAGTCGCTAATGATAAACCGCCTTTTAAATGACCAAGAAAAGAAAAGGATGCCTTGTATAATTCACTAGATAAACCTGATCGGGTGACTAAGTTTCCCATTAAAATAAATAAAGGAATAACCGATAAACCATAATCTTGTGAAGTGTCTATTACTCTTCTTGATGACATCGAAAGAGCAGCCACCCAATTCATATCATTAAGATAAACAAAGCCAAAAAAGCCAACAAGACCCATGGCAAAACCGATAGGAACTCTTACCATGATGAGTAATAACAAACAGGCAAAGCCTATAAGAGAAGTGGTCACTAGATGGAATCCTTAAGTAAGGTATTGTTGGAAATTTGTAACACTTTTAAGCTTCTGTAAATTCCCACAGTCACCAAAAGAAAGGCGGTGACCCAACACATGATGCCAATGAAATTAATCATCCAGCCCGTTGGAATTGCAAGATATTCACTCACCTCACCATAGCCTAGCGAGCGCTTACCCAAAAGAATGATTCTTTGGCCAATGAAATAAAGCGCTATTGTTGATACACAATTGATAATAATAGTGCGAATAAAATCAAGTTTTGGGGATACATAGTTATCTAAAATATCTACGACAATATTTTCTCTGCGCCATGAAATAATCGGGAAAGTAGAGAAAACAACAATACCTACCGCCATTTCTGTAAGCTCTGTTGAGCCAACTAATGGGCTATTAAAAACATAGCGTCCAATAACATCAACGCAGGTGATTAGCATCAGTGCAAATAATGTAATGGCCGCCAAGCCGTTAAGAAAAAGGGCCAGCCATTTGATTGGCCCTTTTTCAGAGAGAGCTTGTATTCTTTCAGAAGACAACTATTTAATCGAACGGGCTATATCACGAAGCTCTTTTAATGCGGCAACTGCATCAATACCACGATTTTTTACTGATTTAAGCCACTCATCTTCCATGTCAGCCGTTAACGTATCAAAACTGGCTAGAATTTCTGGGCTTGCATCCATAATAGTATTACCCGCTGCACGAGCATCTTTCTCGCCTACTACAACATCAGCACCCCAATATTTTCCAGCAAGTGCGGATAGCTTTTCACCTGAAACAGACATGATAGCGTCACGGTCTTTCTTATCCAAACCTGCTAAGAACCCATCATTTAAGAAAACACCAAAACTACCAAGGTACATTCCATGAGGGAATTTAAGCGTAAAGGGTGCAACTTCTTTTAGTCGTAATGTTCTTTTTTCACCCATTGGCATAAAGACACCATCAGCAACACCTTGTGAGAGAATCTCATAAACCTTAGAACCTGGAGCAGCTACCCCTTCAATTCCCATACGCTTTGCTATATCAGTTTGTACGCCACCACCAATACGGATTTTTTTACCTTTTAAATCAGCAATGGTTTTGATTGGCTTACGTAAGTGAACCTGTCCTGGGCCGTGTGTAAAAAGCGCCCCAAGGGTAATGCCTTTATGTTCACCTGCTTTTGATAGGTATTTTTCATTAATACGCCAATGCGCTATTGAGGCTGCTTCTGCTCCAGCGCCAAGATTAGGAAGCTCGACAATTTTAGTCAGTTTAAAACGTCCTGGAAAATATCCATGGAATGTCCATGCCGCATCAAATGCGCCGTCTTGAACTTGGTCCAATAAAGCTTTTGGATGACCGCCAGGGTATTCTATTTTAAGCGTAACTCGTCCATCCGTTGCTTCTTTAATCCACTTTCCCCATGTTGGTAGTACATCAGCATTCATGGTGTGCTTGGGTGGTAACCAAGAACCAACGCGCATTACTTTCTCTGCAAAGACTTGAGTTGTTGAGACTATTGTTAATGATGTTACTGCAACACCTAGTATTATTCCTCGTAAACTTTTCATTGTTTGTTCCTCCTTAGGGGTGATAAATAGCTAATACTTCTTTATATTTATTACATAGGTTTTCCTATCTAACTGAAGATACTACCAATAAATCAAATTTTTACTGAACGCAAAAGTGTTGCAAGTAACAATATTACGCAATAATTTCCCCCAAAACTTACTAGCGTTTTTTTAGCGTAT
>JAZGEZ010000129.1:0-5622 GCA_036479055.1 Methylophilaceae bacterium
CTCCACCAAATTTCTTCGTTAGCACCGTTGAAATCGCCGCTGTCAACGTTGTCTTACCATGATCCACGTGACCAATTGTCCCCACGTTTACGTGTGGCTTGGTCCGTTCAAATTTGCCTTTTGCCATTTTTCAATCCTTTACTTAAATTAGTTTTACCTAAAATTTTATTAACTTAATTATGTTGCTTCATAAAAAGTTTTATTTAACTTAATAAAACTTTAACCTTTTAAATTTAACCCACCAACATCCAACCATCCAAACCCTACTCACCTCATGGTGCCCATGGCGGGAATCGGACCCGCGACCTCTCCCTTACCAAGGGAGTGCTCTACCACTGAGCCACATGGGCTATTAAGCTTTCCAAACGAATGCCTTGTTTGGAGCGGGAGACGAGACTCGAACTCGCGACATTCAGTTTGGAAAACTGAAGCTCTACCAACTGAGCTACTCCCGCACTGCGACTCATCAAATTAACTTCTTAACACTTACAACCACACAACACATCTCTGGTGGAGGGAGAAGGATTCGAACCTTCGTACTCAGAGAGAACGGATTTACAGTCCGTCGCCTTTAACCACTCGGCCACCCCTCCTAACCGAACCCGCGATTATGCTTATATTTTGACCTGCTGTCAAACAAATAAAGCATAAAAAAGCCACTTTAAGTGGCATATTTTTTATTTCTACTGCAATGATTCTTTTAAGATTTTTGGTGCCGGATATCGGAATCGAACTGATGACCTTCGCATTACAAGTGCGCTGCTCTACCATCTGAGCTAATCCGGCGTTTTTATTTGAGGCGTGACTATAGCATTTTTTATAAATTAAGCGCTAGCATTTTTTGAGAAAATTTAAAACTGGCCGAAAGTGCTTCACTTCACAAAAGTACTTTATTTCACAATTGTTAACGTTGGGCGTTTCTTATTGGCATCATCCTTAGACTTAACCTCTTCAGCATCAACATTATCATCTTCACTCGCAGAAAAAAGCGCCTCTTGCGTACCCAACTCAAAAAACATTCCTTGGCCATTCTCCCGCGCGTAAATGCCTCGCACCGCATCCATCGGTACAAATAGGTTTTGAGAGGCCCCGCCAAACCTTGCTGAAAACATCACAGCATCATTGTCAATATGCAAGTCTTTGGTTGCCGAGTGACTTAAATTAAGCACAATTTCACCTTCTTTAACAAAAGCTTTCGGCACCTTTGTTTGATTATTAACAACAACTAACAAGTGTGGCGTTAAGCCATTATCAACACACCATTCGTGAATGGCGCGCATCATATAAGGCTTAGTAGTAGTTAGCTCGTCAGCCATGATTATCTACGCATTACCTTTTCTGACGGAGTCATCGCCTCAGTATAAAGCGGGCGTGAGAATAACCGCTCAGCATATTTCAATAGTGGCGCTGCTTGATTAGGCATCTGAATGCCATAATGTTCTAAACGCCATAATAACGGGGTGATAGCCACATCAAGCATAGAGTAATCATCGTCCAGCAGATAATTCTGGTGGCTAAAAATAGGTACAATTTGCGTCAAATTATCACGCACTGTTTTGCGTGCTTTATCAGCGGTTTCTTCATTCGCCGACTCCAATTCAGGAATATAACTAAACAAGTCTTTTTCGAAGTTATACAAGAATAACCTAGCACGTGCGCGCATCACTGGGTCTGCTGGCATTAATTGCGGGTGTGGGAAGCGCTCATCAATATACTCATTGATAATATTTGCTTCGGATAAAACCAAATCACGCTCCACCAATACAGGCACGCTACCATAGGGGTTTAAAACAGCAAGGTCTTCAGTTTTGTTCGCTAAATCGACATCAATCACTTCAAAATCCATGCCTTTTTCAAACAAGACGATACGACAGCGGTGGCTAAAAGGGTCTACCGAGCCTGAGTACAATTTCATCATAACTATTATTACTTCCTAAATTTACTTAAATTTGTTTAAATTTGCCTATTACTAAGCATCCGTTATCTACTTTATTTAATATCTTTCCAATAAGCCGTTTTTAGCTTTTTCATCAACACGAGCAATACACCTAAGAACAATAGTACCCATAGCCCAATACGTTGACGTTGTTCTTTTCCAGGCTCTGCCATATAGGCCATATAGTTAGTTAAATCACGAACAAAAGCGTTATATTCTGGCGGACTTAACTTACCCGGCTTAACAAGCTCCAGTTTATGCGTGTCGTGATTCAGTATTTGCTCACCTTGTAGCTCATAAAGCACATGCGGCATCGCCACTTTATCAAATACAATATTATTCCAGCCGCTTGGCGTTGCCCCATCCTTATAAAAACCGCGCATATACGCATACAGCCAATTAGCACCACGTGCACGCACTACTAACGTCAAATCTGGTGGTGTAACGCCGAACCATTTTTTTGCCTCTTTGGGATCCATGGCGACCTGCATGGTGTCACCAATCTTGTCTGCTGCAAACAATAGGTTATCTTCGATGTCTTCTTTTGTTAGCCCAATATCAACCAGGCGGTTATAACGCATGTAGTTTGCGCTATGACAGTTCAAACAATTATTAATAAATGTACGCGCACCGCGTTGTAAAGAAGCGTGATCACTGGGGTCAATCGACACAGAAACGCCGATTTTTGCTCCGCTTGCCGCAAAGACAATAACCGGTAAGAATGCCATAGTGGCTACTAGTAGTTTTTTCATATCAGTACGTCACCCTTTCTGGCACAGGTTTTGTTTTGTCGCGTGCTGTATACCAAGGCATTAACAAGAAGAACAAGAAATAAATGGCTGTAAAAATACGCGCGACTACCGTTGCCACATCAGCTCTTCCGGCCCAGTCCCCAAACTGACCCCACACATTTGAAGGCACAGTGCCAAGATAACCCAACACAAGAAAGCTAACGACAAATGCAGCTAACCAACGTTTATATAATTTTCCGCGGTAACGAATCGACTTCACTGGGCTTTTATCCAGCCATGGCAACAAAGCAAACACCATGACAGACAACCCCATTGCAGCAACACCTGGAAACTGTGAATTCATAACCGGAGGAACAGCGCGCAAAATTGAATAGTAAGGGGTGAAATACCATACTGGTGCAATGTGTTCTGGCGTTTTTAACGAATCTGCAGGGAGAAAATTATTGTGCTCTAAGAAATAGCCCCCCATCTCTGGCGCAAAGAAAACAATAGAAGCAAACACAATCAAAAACACAACGATGCCGACTAAGTCTTTCACTGTGTAATAAGGGTGGAACGGAATACCATCTAAAGGAATACCTGTTTTCTTATCTTTATGCTTTTTAATTTCGACGCCATCTGGATTGTTTGACCCTACTTCATGTAGCGCAACCAAATGCACCATGACCAAGCCCAGCAATACCAGTGGCAATGCAATTACATGAAAAGCAAAGAAGCGGTTTAATGTGGCGTCAGAGGTTAAATAATCACCACGAAGCCATTCAGCGACATCTGGACCAATAAGTGGAATCGTGCCGAATAGGCTGGTAATGACTTGCGCGCCCCAATAAGACATTTGCCCCCAAGGCAGCAGGTAACCAAAAAAGGCTTCGCCCATTAGCACCAAGAATAGTCCTACACCGAACAACCAAACCAGCTCACGTGGTGCTCGATAAGAACCGTAGATAATACCGCGGAACATATGCAAATATACTACGACAAAAAACATCGATGCCCCTGTTGAGTGCATGTAGCGAATAATATTGCCGCCAAACACATCCCGCATAATGTATTCAACCGATGCAAACGCCTCAGCTGCCGAAGGCTGGTAATGCATCGTCAAAAAGATGCCAGTCAAAATTTGCATGACTAACACCAACATGGCTAAAGAACCAAAGAAATACCAAAAATTGAAATTTTTCGGTGCGTAGTACTCTGTTAAATGCGCTTTAATCGTACTAGTAAATGGAAAACGACGGTCTATCCAACCAACTGCAGTAGCAACAGCTCCCTGCCCATTGGCTTCTTGTTTTTTCTCAGCCATGTTACGCCTCCACCTTTGTTTCGATGCCAATCACAAGCGTATCGTCATCCAAATATGAATGTGGCGGTACCACTAAGTTAGTTGGCGCTGGCGATCCTTTGAACACGCGCCCTGCCAAATCAAACTTAGAACCATGACAAGGACAGAAAAACCCACCTACCCAATTGTCACCCATATCTCCACCCTCTTCTATTTTGGCCGTAGGCGCACACCCTAAATGCGTACAAATACCGACCACAACGCCGATATTTGGTTTGATCGCCCGACTGGTGTTTTTGCAGTAAACAGGCTGCTGACTTTCCACTTCACACTTAGGGTCTGATAATTGATCATTGAGGGTTGCTAGCTCAGCCGTCATTTCATCTGTACGGTTAATAATCCATACTGGCTTACCTCGCCACTCAGCGGTTTTGATTGTGCCTGGCGCAATATCACTAATATCCACTTCCACTGGCGCACCTGCAGCCTTGGCACGCTCGCTTGGCAACATACTACCAATAAAGGGCACCGCACCTACAGAGACTCCCACCGCTCCAACTGCGGCAGTTGCAAGGGTTAAGAATTTTCTTTTTTCCAAATCAGCTGGGGTGGGCGCCTGAAATGAAAGCTCGCTACTGTTTGCTGATTTTCTTTTCTTTATATTTTTATCTGACATTAGCTTCCCAAGTCCCCATTTTTAATAAAGTGCCATTCAGCACTTAAATAACGAAAGTTATTATACATTTTCCTAAAAATTAAACCAAACTTTATTATGTAAGCACATGAATAATAAAGCTAAACTGGATTATCAACATCAATAAACTCATGCTGAACATTAAACTTATCTGCAAGGTGTCTGCCCAAAGCCTGTATTCCATAGCGTTCAGTTGCGTGGTGCCCAGCTGCTATATATGACGTGTTCGACTCTCTGGCTGAATGCACCGTAGGCTCAGAAATTTCGCCACTGATAAACACATCAATATTTTTAGCAATGGCTTGCTCTATATAACCTTGTGCAGCGCCTGTACACCAAGCGATTGTATGCACAGGTTTATTCATATCACCGACCACTAGTGCTGTTCGGTTTAATTTGGCGTTTACATTATTGGCCACCTCTTGCAAGGTTTGAGCTTTCGGCAAACGACATAGGGCAATCATACCTTTATCGTCTAGCCACCCATCAATCTTTAGCCCTAACACTTTACCCAGCATAATATTGTTACCAACTTCAGAATGTGCATCTAATGGTAAGTGATAAGCAAAAAGATTAATCTCATGCGCCAACAGAAACTTTAAACGTCGCATTTTTATACCGATGATTACTGATGATTCGCCGCGCCAAAAGTAACCATGATGCACTAAAATTACATCTGCATTTACCGCCTGTGCACGTTGCAGCAATTCTAGGCTAGCCGTAACCCCTGTCACGATTTTTTTAATCTCTGGCTTACCCTCGACCTGCAAACCATTCGGACAATAATCACTAAAGCGCTCTGGTGCTAAAAATTCTGTTAAATAGTTATTTAACTCGTCTAACTTCATTAAGGCATTCCTAATTATTAATAATTACTACATTTTCGCCTATACTAAACAATTATGATGATAAAAACCAAGTCTATGCGGAAAATATGGCTCATTTTTGCTCAAACAGT
>JAZGEZ010000130.1:0-7002 GCA_036479055.1 Methylophilaceae bacterium
TCGGTGTTTTTCTCCGTTCAAATTCATCAAAACCGACTTCAATCACTTCAAAGGCTAAATCAACTCCCATTAACTGCTGCCCTAACTGTTAAAAACTTATATTCAAAGAATTATTACAAAATAGCTAACCTAACTTCTACCAGTGTAAATTATCAGCTAGCTAGCCTTTCCTACCAATAGCCCTAATGGACTAACGTATTAACCAAGTCCACATATGCTAACCATGTTATATGGTAAAACGCTCTAACTTAAAGCCTTTCTTAGCACTTATTGATTAGACAATATTGCGGCCCATGTGAACCGCTTGAGGAACATCGTCCTCAACATTAAGCGGCTTACATAATGGCTCTGTTTGTCGTCTAGCTTCTAAGTATTGAGTGAGCAAAGCCATGTAAAGTTAGTACCGGTCAATCAACGTCATCACAAGCAGTGGACACTACCTGAGCTGATGATTGGTTTACTTCAAAACCAGCCTGCTCTAGCTTTATTCTGTATTCACAAGATGGGAGATGCCCTTCCAAACTGCCATTAATAACAGTTGTCCCGACTTTGCAATAAGCACAACGATAACTATGCGCCTGGTCTTCAAGGTGCTCTTGTGGGTAATCGATATAAAAAGACTTTTTCATCGTGTTTTTTAATCTTCAAACCTTAATACTAACGCCTAAACAAAAATGTATCTAGCTCGAACGTCTTATGAGGGGTTGGGAAATTTGGTATTGGTTGATACGATGTGATTTTAACTTTTGGCGGAGAGTGAGGGATTCGAACCCTCGATAGAGTTGCCCCTATACCACCTTTCCAGGGTGGCGCTTTCGACCACTCAGCCAACTCTCCGCATATTCAATCAAGTCTACCCTGATTAATCAGGGCTGGATTATAGCTGACGTCACAGTTTTAAACAAAAATAGACGCCGCTGTCACTTCAACTATTCTGTTTCGACTAAATCAGGCTTAAGCATATAGGTGCCAACCTTACCCTTGCCTTTAACCTGCACCTGCTTACGCGCTTCAAAGTTAAAGCGATTACTTGTTAACTTGCGCTTAGTAATTAATTGATAGCTTGCTTGGCTTAATTGTATGGTGTTTGTTAAGGCTGTTTGCTCCATTCGACTGGCCATATTCACGGGGTCACCCCATAAATCATAAGCAAATTTCGAAGTGCCTATTACACCCGCCACCACAGGCCCGCTACTGATACCAATTCGCATTTTTAATGCGTTATTTGTCTGTTGATTAAAAGTAGCCAAGGCATCAAACATTTCTAAAGCTAGCATCGTTACAATTGTTGCATGACCATCTAAGTGAGCAGGTGCACCACCTACGACCATATAGCCATCACCAATCGTTTTTATTTTTTCTAAGCCATGCTTATTTGCGAGCGCATCAAATGCTGAAAATAGCTGACTAAGTAAATCCACCAGCTCAGTTGGTGCCATTGAAGAAGTCAGTTGTGTAAAGCCTGCTATATCTGCAAAAAGAACTGTGACAGATTCATGGCTGTCTGCAATACGCATATCATTATCTTTTAAGCGGTTTGCAATAGACTGAGGTAGCACATTAAGCAACAGCTTTTCCGATCGCGCTTGCTCGGTTGCCAGCGCTTGCAATGTGCGCTCTTTTTGACTCTGAAAATAACGCATAACGACATACAGCAAACAGGTTGTTCCCATCATATTGACTACAAAGAAAATATTTTTAATGTGTAAGGGAATGGGTAATGACACGCCAGCGAACAAGTCATTCAAATACCAAGAAACAACTGCCAACATTACAAACAAAGCAAACCAAGAAGTTGATTGGCGCGTACCCAGAATCATCAGCGCGCCTATCGGTGACAATATTGCCCAAATAGCAATACCGCTAGAAGCCTCATATCCACCAATGACCCATTGCATAAGAAAAGGCATCACAAGCAACATAATAAGTTGAGTAAAGGTGAGGTGCTCAAACTTCTTATAGCGATAAAAAAGTAGCAGGCTAGTATAGGAAAAAATAATATATAGGTATGGGAATAACGCCATTAAAGCGTAGCCCTCACCGAGACCAGATAGGGTATATATCCAGAGTATGCAAACAAGGCTTTCTGCAAAAACCAATATCGCTAAGATAGCATTGCTTAATGTGGAGTCTGTTGGTCGGCTGATGCGCTTCCAGAAATCTCTTGTAGCAATGCCAAAATTGGAATGCGGCTCAGCCATCTATCAATATCACCCTCAGATAAAAAATCGTTGTTCATTAGTTAACAAGCAAACTATAGCCTAATGCACTAATTAAATGAACTAACTATTCGCTAAATAACAATCCCTACACTTGATTTATACGCCACATGCGCTTACAGTCATCCTAACAAACCCTTTAATAGTCGTTGATAGCAAGGGGGGCTTTAAACCAACTAATTTTGATCAAAATTAAGTTTTAAAAGGTGGTTTGGCGTTCATTTAGAAGGATAAGAAGTACAGCGTAATTATTACAAATAGAATAGGAGTTAACATGAGTTTGGAGACATTAAGTGGACTTGGGGTGAAGCACCCTTTCAAAGAAAAGTACGACAATTTCATTGGTGGCAAATGGCTTACTCCTGTTGATGGACAGTATTTCGACAATGTGAGCCCCGTCACTGGGAAGGTGTTTTGCCAAGCTGCTCGCTCAACAGAAAAAGATATTAATTTAGCATTAGATGCCGCGCATGCGGCAAAAGATGCTTGGGGCAAAACTTCATACGCTGAACGCGCTAATATTTTAAATAAAATTGCTGATGTGATGGAGGCAAATTTAGAATCAATCGCGATTGCTGAAACCATCGACAATGGCAAGCCCCTTCGCGAATGTACGTTTGTGGATATCCCATTAGCCATTGATCACTTTAGATACTTTGCAGGATGTATTAGAGCGCAAGAAGGCTCGGTCTGTGAGGTGGATGAAACAACAGTGGCTTACCATTATCATGAGCCATTAGGTGTTGTTGGGCAAATTATTCCTTGGAACTTCCCTATTTTAATGGCTACTTGGAAACTGGCCCCTGCATTAGCAGCAGGTAACTGCATTGTTTTAAAACCAGCAGAACAAACACCAGCCTCTATTTTAGTGGTCATGGAATTAATTAGCGATTTATTGCCTGCTGGCGTACTAAACATTGTTAATGGCTTCGGCTTAGAGGCGGGCAAACCACTTGCCAGCTCAACACGCATTGCAAAAATAGCCTTCACTGGCGAAACCTCTACCGGCCGTTTAATTGGCGGCTATGCGGCGCAAAACTTGATTCCGGCAACACTAGAACTTGGTGGTAAATCCCCTAACATTTTCTTTGCCGATATTATGGATGCCGATGACGCCTATTTTGACAAAGCAATAGAAGGTTTGGTCTTGTATTTGGTTAATCAAGGCGAGGTGTGCACTTGCCCTTCCCGCGCACTGATTCAAGAATCTATTTACGAAAAATTTATGGCGCGTGTGCTAGAACGCGTTAAGGCAGTGAAACAAGGCAGCCCATTAGATATGGACACCATGGTAGGTGCGCAAGCTTCTGAAGAGCAAGTAGAAAAAATTATGAGCTATATTAAGATAGGTCAAGAAGAAGGCGCTGAGCTGATTGTTGGTGGTAAACGTAAAACACAAACAGGCGATATTAAAGATGGGTTTTATATTGAGCCAACTATCTTTAAAGGCCACAATAAAATGCGTATTTTCCAAGAGGAAATCTTTGGGCCTGTGTTATCAGTAACTACCTTTAAAGATGAAGCCGAAGCACTAGAAATTGCGAACGATACCCTTTACGGACTAGGTGCTGGCGTCTGGTCACGAAATGGCAATATTGCCTATCGTATGGGTCGAGCCATTCAAGCAGGCCGCGTTTGGACTAATTGCTACCATCTTTACCCTGCTCATGCAGCATTTGGCGGTTACAAACAATCAGGCATCGGCCGAGAAAACCACAAAATGATGTTAGATCATTACCAGCAAACCAAGAACTTACTGGTGAGCTATAGTGAAGACAAGCTTGGTTTCTTTTAGCCTGCGTTAAAAGCACTTTCATAAAGGGCAAGGTTGATCCTTGCCCTTTATGTTTACTGTTGTTTTTTTAGGAAGCAAGAAATGGATACGAACAAAGCTGACAGACAGGTTTTACGTATTGAAAGTACAGGGGCTGCTAACCAGCTCATAGACCAATTGCGCGAAAAATACGGTGCGTTAATGTTTCACCAATCTGGTGGTTGTTGTGATGGCAGCTCTCCTATGTGTTTCGGAAAAGATGAGTTTCAACTTGGACCAGCGGATGTATGCATTGGTGAAGTGCATGGTGTCGGTTTTTATATGAGCGAAAGTCAGTTTTCCTATTGGGAGCATACGCATTTAACGCTAGATGTTGTCGATGGTATGGGTGGGCAATTTTCTTACGATAACGGCACTGGCAAACGTTTTCATATTCGCTCACGCCTTTATAATGATGATGAATGGGCTTATTTAGAAAAAAATCCTGTTAAACACTGCGTTTAATGTCTTAATATTGTAAAATACGCGCTGGCGGGTCTCCTCGCATTGCAAAGTAGCCAACCTGGTCAGATGTGGAAGCAAGCAGCCATAACTATTGAGCAAGTGCCGGGGGTAAGGCTCGCCTCCTTTTTTCTTTTATGCGCACGGTTACCCTCATGCATTTATCAGCTAAAATAGTGTTATGTCACATCAAGTTCTAGCACGCAAATGGCGTCCTAAATCATTCGAAACACTCGTGGGTCAGCCGCATGTCGTGCGGGCGCTCACTAATGCGCTTGAGCAACAAAGAATTCATCATGCCTATTTATTCACCGGCACGCGCGGGGTAGGGAAAACGACGCTAGCCCGCATCATTGCAAAATCACTCAACTGCGAAACGGGGATTACAGCAAAGCCATGCGGCACCTGTAACGCCTGCACCGAAATTGATAAAGGCCGTTTTATCGATTTATTAGAAGTCGATGCGGCTAGCACCACACAAGTCGAGGCCATGCGTGAGTTGCTAGAAAACGCACAATACGCGCCAACTACTGGTCGCTTTAAGGTCTACATCATTGATGAAGTGCATATGCTGTCTAAAAGCGCCTTCAATGCTATGCTCAAAACGCTAGAAGAACCACCTGAGCACGTTAAGTTCATATTGGCGACCACTGACCCACAAAAAGTGCCAGTTACCGTCCTATCGCGTTGTTTGCAATTTAATTTACGGCAAATTGCCAGCACGACAATTGTTGAACATTTGCAACATGTGCTAACAGAAGAAAATATCCCTTTTGAAGTGCCAGGCATTCACCTCATTGCACGGGCAGCGGAAGGTAGCATGCGTGATGCACTATCGCTAACAGATCAAGCGATTGCCTATGGCAATCAAGCAGTAAATGAGGCAGAAGTACGCGACATGCTTGGTGCAATTGATCAAAGCTATTTATTCGATATTATTAACGCACTGCTGAATGCAGATGGTAATACCTTAATTGCAAAAGCAAAAGAAATGGAAGAACGTAGCATTTCTTTTGAAGCAGCATTAAATGATTTCGCTAAATTACTACATCAAATTGCGATTGCTCAAACAGTGCCAGATAGTATTAGTCACGACTTACCTGAACGTGAAACGCTCTTGCAATTAGCACAAACTATCCCGGCAGAATCATTACAACTCTATTATCAAATCGCATTACTTGGTGGCAGAGATATTAGCCTTGCACCCGATGAATATGCCGGATTTACAATGAGTCTGTTACGGATGCTAGCGTTCTCACCAAAAGATAACGTATCTGGTCAAAAAAAAAATAGCGTAAACGCTAAAGCGCAAACCTCTAGTTCAACTCAAGAACTAACAACAGCCGCACTAAAACAGCACACCACAAAGGAAAATCCAGTAGCAAGTGAAATTGCAGAGAGCAACCCTGTTGCACCTTCGATACAAACAGTACAAGAAAATCCGCCAGAACAGCCCACAAAAACATCAACGCAAGCAGCTCCTGAGCAAGCTGTTAGCAGCGGATCTGATGATCCTGTTACATTTGATGGTAACTGGCGAAAATTAGTAGAAAATCATTTAAAATTAGGATTGGCTCGCGCATTAGCGCAGCATTGTGAAATGCTATCTTATGATGATAACAGCATTACGTTACGCGTGACAGAAAGCCAAAAACACTTAGCGAGTGCTAATTACCAAGATAAATTATCAGTTGCGATTAACAATCACTTTAGCCGCAAAATAAAGTTAACGATCAACATTGATAACGAAGCTAACACACCGGCAAAACAGAATGCAGAAGAGAGAGCTGTGATACAGTCAGGTGTAGAAGAAGCCATGATGAATGACGAGTTTGTGCAGTCACTCATTCAGGATTTAGATGCAAAAGTAATTCCCAATAGCATTAAACCCACAACATAAAGGAGACTCAAGATGAAGGGTGGTATGGGCAACATGATGAAACAAGCACAAATGATGCAAGCTAACATGCAAAAGGCGCAAGCAGAACTAGCCAACATTGATGTGGAAGGCGTGGCGAGTAATGGTCTAGTAAAAGTAACCATGACTTGTCGCAATGAAATTAAACGTGTCAATATTGATGAAAGCGTCATGGATGATAGAGAAATGTTAGAAGACTTACTGGTCATTGCACTAAAAGATGCAGCTCAAAAAGCTGAAGCAACGTCATCAGCGCACATGAGTAGCTTAATGCCCGCCGGCATGAAGCTGCCCTTCTAGCCGACCCTCTGTGAAGAATCCTCTGTGAAAAATCCTCCAGCGCTAGAGCATTTGATTACGTCACTAAGTTGCTTACCGGGTGTTGGGCCTAAGTCTGCCCTACGCATGGCTTATTACTTATTACAGCGGGACAGAAAAGGGGCTAACAGTCTAGCCAATGCACTAAGTGATGCCTTGGAGACCGTTGGGCACTGCCAACTTTGCAACAACTTTAGCGAACAGCCGACTTGTACTGTCTGTACATCAGAAAAACGGGATGCCTCAGTATTATGTGTAGTGGAAATGCCTAC
>JAZGEZ010000131.1:0-12261 GCA_036479055.1 Methylophilaceae bacterium
GAGATTCACCCAGGCGCAACAATAGGTCGTCGTTTTTTTATGGACCATGGCATGGGCATTGTGATTGGTGAAACAGCTGTTATTGGCGATGATTGCACCTTGTATCATGGTGTTACATTAGGCGGCACATCTTGGAACAAAGGTAAACGCCACCCTACTTTAGAAGATGGAGTTGTGATTGGTGCAGGAGCAAAAGTGCTTGGCCCTATTACCATCGGAAAAAACGCTAAAATCGGCTCCAATGCAGTGGTCGTAAAAGACGTTCCAGAAAATGCAACGGCTGTTGGTATTCCCGCACGGCTGTTGGACGAAGAAAAAACCAAAGCAGAAAAAGCTAAATTTAACGCTTATGCCGTGAGCGATGATGAAAACGACCCTATCCACAAGGCGTTGCAGCCGCTATTAAGTGAGATAGCGTCATTAAAAGCTCAGCTTACAAAGCTGACAGATATCAAGTCAGAGAAGAAAGTGGCTAGCGCTTTTTCTGTTAAAAAAACAAAACGTAAGCCGCGTAAAATTACCGCAGACTAAGGCATTGAACTTAACCCCATAATAATTGACTAAATTACTAGGTTATTATAAAATAGCCTATTAACTTGCAACCAATTTTAATCAGAGAATTGAATAAATAATGAGACTAACCACTAAGGGCAGATTTGCAGTAACCGCAATGCTCGACCTTGCTATTAGTGAGGTCAGCTCTGAGGGCGCGCTGAAACCAGTGACGTTAGCCGGCATTAGTGAGCGTCAAGACATATCACTCTCTTACTTAGAGCAGCTTTTTAGTCGTTTACGGCGCCAAGGCCTAGTAAGCAGTGTGCGCGGTCCAGGCGGTGGTTATAACCTTGCAAAAGAAAAGGCTGACATCTCGGTTTCTGCCATTATTTCTGCCGTAGATGAAGATATTGATGCAACACAGTGTGGTGGAAAAGAAGACTGCCACGGCACAGACGGTCGTTGCATGACGCATGATTTATGGGCAACGCTTAACTTTAAAATCTTAGATTACTTATCTGGTGTAAGTTTGGCAGATATGGTGGATTCACAGCAAGACTGTGATGTTGAGAAAGTTGTTTTTGCTGCACGAAAATCATGCGATTCAAATGAAGAGGCTGTTATTAATGGCTAATGTTTATTTCGATCATAATAGTACGACTGCTCTCAAGCCAACAGTGCTGGAGGCAATGTTGCCGTATATGACAAAGCAGCACGGCAACCCAACCAGCCAACATAGCTATGGCCGAAGTGCGCGTGAGGCAATAGAGCAAGCACGCCAACAAGTGGCAAAAGCGACCGGCGCACAAGCCAATCAAGTTGTTTTTACTGCAAGCGGCACTGAAGCAAATAATTTTGCGGTGACTGGCATTGCTAGCAACTTAAATCAAACACAAATATTAACAAGCAGTATTGAGCACCCTTGTGTTTCAAATCCAGCTAAGGCAATGCAACACCGCGGCTGGCAATCCAATAGCATCAAAGTGGATGCTAATGGCAGCTTAGATTTGATGGCTTTCCAAAAACAGCTAGAAGCACCCACTGATTTAGTCTCAGTCATGATGGCAAATAATGAAACAGGGGCGATACAAAACATAGTAAGAATTGTTGAGCTGGCATCAAGGAAAAAAGCCTTTATCCACACCGACGCAGTGCAAGCACTAGGTAAAATCAATGTTAACTTTACTGAAATGAATGTACATGCAATGACTATATCCAGCCATAAAATTGGCGGGCCGTTAGGGGCTGGTGCATTAGTGTTAAACAAACGCGTTGATATTCAGCCTTTACTGCTGGGCGGTGGGCAAGAAAAAGGTTTGCGTAGCGGGACCGAAAATATTGCTGCAATCGTTGGGTTTGGGGCGGCCTGTGAGCTTGCCAAGCAAGAGCTAAGTAATTTTGCATCGCACACGTTAATGCTTAGACAATACCTAGAAGTCGGCTTACATAGGACTGATGCCATTATTTTTGGGCAAAAGTCCAATCGCCTACCTAATACAAGTTTTTTTGCCTTTAAAAACATCGATGGCGAAACATTGGTTACGGCGCTGGATAAGCTAGGGTTTGCTGTCGCTAGCGGTTCAGCTTGCTCCAGTGCAAGTAGTGAGCCTAGCCACGTGTTATTAGCCATGGGCGTTAATCCCGATTTGGCTCGCGGGGCTATACGTGTCAGCTTCAATGCTGACAACACAAAACAACAAGTAGCAGATTTTTTAAAAGCATTAAAACAAGCATTACAAGATTTAAGGCAGATGACTGCAGTCGCTGCATAAGCTCAATATTAAAAAGTAAAAGGAAGTAAGAACGCAATGGAAAGAATGCCAATTTATTTAGATTACTCTGCCACCACACCGGTAGATCCGCGTGTGGCAGAAAAAATGATTCCGTACTTAACAGAGTCATATGGCAACCCTGCTTCTCGCAGCCACCCTTATGGTTGGACGGCAGAAAAAGCAGTTGAAGATGCGCGCAAAGAAGTGGCGAAATTAGTGAATGCGGATCCACGTGAGATCGTATGGACTTCTGGTGCTACTGAATCTGACAACCTTGCCATTAAAGGCGCAGCTAACTTTTACAGTGGTAAAGGTAAGCATATTATTACGGTAGCGACTGAGCATAAAGCTGTGATTGATCCCGTGCGTGAACTTGAGCGCCAAGGGTTTACTGCTACCTTTATAGAGCCAAATGATGATGGCTTGGTTGATATTGAAACATTCAAAGCAGCGATTCAACCAGACACCGTTTTAGCATCAGTCATGCTGGTAAACAATGAGATTGGTGTGGTGCAAGATATTGAAGCGATTGGCAATGTTTGCCGAGAAAATGGCATCATCTTCCATGTAGATGCTGCACAGGCAACGGGCAAAGTAACCATTGACTTGGGGAAACTACCGGTCGATTTAATGAGTTTTTCGGCGCATAAAACATATGGTCCCAAGGGGGTCGGCGCATTATATGTACGCCGTAAACCACGTATTCGTATCGAAGCACAAATGCACGGTGGCGGTCATGAGCGTGGCATGCGTTCTGGCACACTAGCACCACATCAAATTGTAGGTATGGGTGAAGCATTTAGAATCGCACGTTTAGAAATGGCAGAAGAGAATGCACGCATTCAGACATTGCACGACAGGCTATTGAATGGCTTACAGAAGATTGAAGAGACTTATGTCAACGGCGACTTGACGCACCGCGTGCCACATAATTTAAATATCAGCTTTAATTATGTTGAGGGTGAATCACTCATTATGGCGATTAAAGGTATTGCCGTTTCAAGCGGTTCCGCCTGCACATCTGCCAGTTTGGAACCTAGCTATGTATTGCGTGCGCTTGGCCGTACAGATGAATTAGCCCATAGCTCAATTCGCTTCTCAATCGGTCGCTTTACAACTGAGGCTGATGTGGATTACACGATTAAATTATTAGCAGAAAAAATCGGCAAGTTGCGTGAACTATCCCCGCTTTGGGAAATGTTTCAAGATGGCATCGATATTTCCAAAGTTGAATGGGCAGCACATTAGAAATTATTATTTAATATGGAAAAGTTAAAAGATAAAATTAACTCAAGGCGGAAAAGTGAAGACAGTACGGGTAGTACGGCAAGCTAAGCCAACACAGAATTAATGAAGTATTTTAGTTTTAAGGAGAAGTAAAATGGCATATTCAGACAAAGTCCTAGACCACTACGAGAACCCTCGTAACGTCGGCTCTTTAGACAAAAACGACCCTAACGTCGGTACCGGCATGGTTGGCGCACCGGCTTGTGGTGATGTGATGAAACTCATGATTAAAGTCAATGACACTGGCTTAATCGAAGACGCTAAGTTTAAAACTTACGGCTGTGGTTCAGCGATTGCCTCTAGCTCACTGGTAACAGAGTGGTTAAAAGGTAAAACAGTTGATGAAGCATACGAGATCAAAAACTCAGCAATTGCTGAAGAGTTAGCTTTGCCGCCAGTGAAAATTCACTGTTCTGTCTTAGCAGAGGATGCCATTAAAGCGGCTGTAGCAGACATCAGAGAAAAGCAAGCGGCTGCAAAAGAGGCGAACTAAAGTATGGCGATTAGTTTGACACCAGTAGCAGCAGAGCGCGTTGAGAAATTCCTTGCTAACCGTGGCAAAGGCATTGGTTTGCGCTTGGGCGTTAAAACCACAGGTTGCTCTGGCATGGCTTATACACTGGAATTTGTGGATGAGATGAATGCAGAGGATGTTGCATTCGACAGCAATGGTGTAAAAATCATTGTCGATCCAAAAAGCTTAACTTACATTGATGGCACCGAGCTGGATTTTGCTAAAGAAGGCTTGAACGAAGGCTTTCAATTTAACAACCCTAACGTGAAAGACGAATGCGGTTGTGGTGAAAGCTTTACAGTTTAACGAGCAAGCAATTGAAGAACCATTTTACCTTCTTTAAACTCAGTCCAGCGTTCAATATCGACACAGTAGTCTTAAAGCAAAATTACCGTGCGATACAGTCTGAGTCACACCCTGATCGCTTTGTGTCTGCCACCCCCGCTGAAAAGCTACAGTCTATGCAGCTAGCAACGTTGGCCAATGAAGCGTACCAAATTCTGAAAAAGCCATCTTCACGCGCGCAATATATATTGCAATTACAGGGCATTGATGCCACACAAGAAACAAACACCAGTATGCCAGCAGATTTTTTAATGCAGCAAATGGAATGGCGTGAAGCATTAGAAGACTTGAAAGCAGAAAAAAATATTGATGGTTTAGAAAGCTTGCTGGATGAAATGCGGCAAGAAGCACAATCACTTACAGGCGAATTAAGCACGTCAATTGATGAGAAAAACGATCTAGTAGCAGCAACCGATACAACGCGCAAACTCATCTTCATTGATAAAGTTTGTGCCGACATTATTAAAGCAATTGAATGGTTAGAAAGCTAATGGCACTTTTACAAATATCAGAACCAGGTATGTCTACTGAACCGCATCAACACCGATTAGCAGTCGGTATTGATTTGGGGACAACCAATTCACTTGTCGCTACGGTTAAAAGTGGCACGAGCACTATACTGACAGATGAAGACGGCAACACCTTGCTGCCATCTGTCGTCCGTTATTTGCCCAATAGTTCGATTGACGTTGGCTACCGCGCGCAGTCAGCACAGTCTAAGGACCCGCAAAACAGCATTGTTTCTGTCAAACGCTTCATGGGGCGTGATTTAAAAGACATTAATGCAGCAGACCATCCGTATATTTTTGTAGAAAAAAGCGGCATGCTGCAAATAGAAACACGTGCAGGCATTAAAAGCCCTGTCGAAATTTCTGCTGAGATTCTAAACCATCTAAAAATACGTGCAGAAGCCTCGCTAGGCGGTGAACTTGTTGGCGCCGTCATTACCGTACCAGCCTACTTTGACGATGCCCAGCGACAAGCTACAAAAGATGCCGCGCGTATTGCGGGTATAAACGTCCTACGCCTACTCAATGAGCCTACGGCTGCTGCAGTGGCTTACGGTCTTGATAACGGCTCTGAGGGTGTGTATGTCATCTATGACTTAGGTGGAGGCACATTTGATGTCTCTATCTTGAAGCTGGCTAAAGGCGTGTTTGAAGTGCTCGCGACCAATGGTGATTCTGCTTTGGGTGGCGATGATTTTGACCGCCTGATTTTTGATTGGATACAAACACAAAGTAAAGTGACAGACCTGAATGCGCAAGACACGCGCTTACTACTCACCAAAGCACGCACAGCCAAAGAAGCATTAACAAAACAAGCAACAATAACAATCACCAGCACATTAAGCACGGGTGATGTAATTGATTTAAGCTTAAGTGCTGAAATGTTTGCTGAACTGACGCAGGGTTTAGTTAAAAAAACACTACGTAGCACTAAAAAAGCATTACGGGATGCTGGTTTAAGTACAGATGATGTGAATGGCGTTGTGATGGTGGGTGGTTCAACCCGTATGCCGCACATTCAATCTGCAGTTGAAACATTCTTTAAACAGACACCGTTGACAAATTTAGACCCTGATACTGTTGTTGCACTAGGTGCTGCGATACAAGCCAACACATTAGCTGGTAACAAGAGCGACGAGGACTTGCTATTATTGGATGTGATACCGCTTTCACTCGGCCTTGAAACCATGGGCGGTTTAGTGGAAAAAGTCATTCCGCGTAACAGCGTATTACCCATTGCACGCGCACAAGAATTTACCACTTTTAAAGATGGTCAAACAGCCATGAGCATCCATGTATTACAAGGTGAGCGTGATTTAGTCACTGATTGCCGTTCACTGGCAAAGTTTGAATTACGCGATATACCCCCCATGGTGGCAGGCTCTGCACGTATATTAGTCACTTTTACGGTAGATGCCGATGGCTTACTCAGCGTGTCAGCACGTGAAACGACCAGCAATCGTGAGGCTAATATTGTAGTGAAACCATCTTACGGCTTGGATGAAGAACAAATATTAGCAATGTTGAGAAGCAGCTTTGGTGCTGCTGACGAAGATAAAGAGGCGCGTATGCTGGCAGAAGCTAAAGTAGATGCGCTAAGCCTAACCACTGCGATTAAAGCCGCATTAGAACAAGATGGTCACTTAATTGATGATAATGAAAAGCAAGCCATCATGGCTAAGCTCACCGAACTAGAGGGCTTTTCTAATGCAAATGATAAAGAAGCTATGTTGAAAGCCTCAGCGGATTTAAATACAGCGACCGAAGGTTTTGCCGCTAAGCGGATGGATGCCAGCGTCAGCCGTGCATTAGCAGGTAAAAACATTGACGAAGTTAACCTATAAATTGAAAAGATTAGAGAAGAAATAAATGGTACAAATAATTGTATTACCGCACGAAGAACTTTGCCCAGACGGCGCCGCATTTGAAGCTAAAAAAGGTGAGTCTATTTGTCAAAACTTGTTAGATAACGACATTGATATGGAGCATGCTTGCGATCAAGTCTGTGCTTGCACCACTTGCCACGTAATCGTGCGTGAAGGCTACAACACGCTCAATGAAGCAGAAGAAGATGAAGATGATTTGCTAGATAAAGCTTGGGGCTTGGAACCACTTTCACGACTATCATGTCAAGCCATTGTAGATGAGGATGATTTAGTGGTGGAGATTCCTAAATACTCGATTAATATGGCAAAAGAAGGCTAATACTAGCCGCTTTCTTTTACAACATGAACGTATCTTGCAAAAAATCTACCTCGCCAGTTGCTAGGTTATAAATACCGCCAACCATTCCAATTTGCTTACTACTAAGCATATCTTGAATAATTTCACTAGAATGCAAAATTTCATCAATCTGCCATTTCACGCTTAGCTCACAAACATTCGCAACAAAAGCTTCATTGCTAGAGCTACGGTCTTCTTTAGTCACTTTTTCTTGTCGTACAGCAGGCTTAATAAAATTGATGATTTCACCAATGTGTCCATCTCTAAAATTATCACAAGCTGCTTTTACCGCGCCGCAGCCGCTGTGCCCAAGCACTAACACCAATTTACTACCTAGATATTTACAACCAAACTCTAAACTACCAATGGCCTTATCTGAGGCAATGTTACCAGCCAAGCGTACACTAAACACATCACCCAATGCTTGATCAAACAGCATTTCAACGGGTGCGCGCGAATCACTACAACTTAGCGTAGAGACAAAAGGATGTTGCTTATCTTTTGTCATTGTCACTAAGTTGCTTAAATCTTTATTCACCGATAAATTATTAACGAAGCGGTGATTACCTTCAACCAAGATATCCAACGCTTCTTGCGGTGACATCTTGTCACGATCTAACAGTGGGTGTTTATACATGCACGATCCTTGTCTAAGGCTTTGTTTACCTGCTTGAGATTATACCTGAGCCAATATAATTTCAGCCATAAAAAAAGCCCACTTACACAGGCTTTTTATTGAAGCATCACTTTTGCTTTACGCTAATCTTAAAATACCCGTTGTTAAAAAAACCACTGTGTTCTTAGCGTAAACACATCAATGTCATCTGCATCTGAGCCATTGAGCTTAGTGACTGGCCCTTTGCTGATATCAAACGTTCTTGAATAATTGCCCAAAATCCGCATGTTGTCGTTTAAGTACCAGTTCAAAGCAACCGTATAGCGCTTACCATCACCGCCTGCTATTAAGCCATCATTCAAATCTAATTGGTCATAGCGTGCAGCCACTTCCCATGCGCCCCAAGTGCCCTTTTTTAAACTAAAGTGGTTGGCTGGTTTCAGACCTTTAAACTCACCTTCAGACCCTTTATAGCGGCGAGATTCTCCCGTTAACGTATAGCCAACTTGTGCATAAAACCCAGTAAAATCTAAATCAGACCCGATCTCTCTATCGACTTTTGTTTTAGCAATTTCAGATTGAAAAGACAACGGTCCGTATTTGGCCGCCAGCTCGATAATGCCCGTTTGCACATCATCAACACCTGCAACAGTCCCTGTATTTAATAGCTTCAAACTTGAGCCATGTGTTGTTTCATGCGAAAAGGAAGCTGATTTAACATTAGGCGTTTTATTATCATCACTTAATGAACGTTTGCCTAAGCTAGCACCTATGTGTAACAACTTATCTTTATCCATAATGGGCGCAAAACTACCTCGGATAGCAACACCATGTCCTTCATCATTTTTTGAGCTGCCAGGTGAAATTCCATCACCGTAAAAACCACCTTTTACGTGCCAATGTTCACCGTAGCCTCTTAAACTCACCCCTAACGCTCGATCAAAATAAGGCGTTGTCAACGCCGTTAGCATTGAACGCTCTGTAAACATAATATCGTTAGAGCTTTCCTCAACTTCCATACTCATGGCATGTTTTTGGTTGCCCACAATTAACTCTAATGGTGCATTAAAGCCGGTATAGCCTAAAAATAAATCTTTTACAGCCACTTTATTATCAGCAAAGTCGGTTTCAATATGATACTTAAAATCTTGATGTGCTTTGCCTTTAAGGTAAATTCGCGCTCTGCGAATTTCAGTGCCGTCAATGGCCTTGCCACTGGTTAAATTATCATCATCGGCATGCTTAAAAGCATCCGCATGCAAGCGACCACCCACTTGCATAGAAAAACTGCCATCATCACTTTTTACCACTAAGCCTTTTTTACCAACTTCTACTTTAGCCTGTTTTTTTGCCATTTTTTCTGTAGCTTCTTTTTCTTCAGTGCGGCTATTTCTAATCAACGCACCCTCTTCTTCTGTCAATACGCCTTTAGCCACCAAGATATTAACAATATCATCCGTTGAATCGGCCAAAGCACTTGCACTAAAACCCAACACCAAGCTTGCAAGGGTTGCCACAGTAATTTTATGTAATGTAAAGTGCATGAGATAGCTCCCGTTAATAAAGTAATTGAATAATAACGGAGCTATTTTGATAGTTCAATATGACAATTTGATGACAATAAATAAACTGATTTTAAAGTGTTGCCCTGCGACAACAATGCCATTAATCTGCTACCGCTTACAGCCAGCGACGAACCTTCGATTGATAATTAACATATTCAGCGCCAAAGTTTTTTGTCAGCGCTTGCTCTTCTGGTGCAATTTGAAATCGGTTTATGTAAAGAACAAACCCCAACACGCCTAAACAGGCCCAAACAGATGATAAGTAAACCGCCCATGCCAGCAAGAACAGTGCTAAGCCAACATACATCGGGTTTCGTGAAACTTGATAAATACCAGAACGAACTAATGAGGATGCTTTTTCAGGTTTGATGGGGTTAACCGTTGTTATTGCTCGCCTGAAAGCAAGAATAGCGGCAATATCAACACTAGCACCCAAAACCAACAACAGCACAATGATAATTTGTCTTACCGATGAGTTGAGTTCGACAGCAGGAGCAACCGATGAACCCCACCACATGGCAACCGCAAGCAACGCAGCGATAATAGGTGGTGGAATCTTATTTTCGAGTGTTGGCATCATGCTTCTTATCGGGTTTACATCAGACCGTTCATAAACTTTTATTCAATCATTAATTAATGCCATGCAACAGGGTCGATGTTATAAAACGTTTGTAGTTGCCTATATAATTCCGGTAGTCTCTTTTTCATTTGCACTGGCTTTTCAAAAAAAGACTCACTCGCCACCGCAAAAAACTCAGCAGGTGAAACCATACCATACGCATCTAACACCTTATTGCCACCTTGTTTTGCGCGTTCATGCAGTGCGTTGTACTCTTCGCTTAATACCTTATTCCACGCTTTATAGTCCGACGCATTCCCAAGCACGGGCAAACCATTCATATGGCCGCTTTGCTCATCTAATTTATGGGCAAATTCGTGTATCACCACATTGTGGCCATCCTCAGCATTAACCGACCCACGACGAGCATCTGCCCATGACAACACAATCGGCCCCCGCACCCATGACTCACCAGCCCGTGTACTAGGTTTTTTAGTAGTCAGTAAACCTTCATGCTGTACTTCATGTGCTGTGTAGGCATTTGGATAAATTAAGATAGATGAAAACCCAGTGAAACGACGTTTATTACCTTGTAACAATAATAAGCAAGCATTACCCGCCACAACGACACGCATTTCATCTGTAAGTGCAATACCGTCACGTCCGATAAACTTCTTTTCATCTAAAAATATATTGATATGACCATGCAATTCTTCGCGCAAGGTTTGTGGTAACTTTGAATAAATCGTTACATACTCTTGCAGAAGTGCAATCCGATTAGCATCCAATGGTGTGTTAAATAACTTTTGCCTGCGCGTACGGCGTACATACTTGTATAGTTGCCATAACAAAACGGCGGAAAAGACTAGACTGAATAAAATAATGAGACGCATAATGGTGAGTTAAGTGACACCCGACGTAGGTTAGTGTTGAAATGTTAATTTCATAAGGCATTCTACTAAAAGAGCGCAACGCAAAGCGTTGAGTACCCTTGGACGACTTATTCCCCTCCCCTTTATTCCAGTAAACCCCAACGCCATATAACCGTTAAACCTCAGGTCGCATCTGAGGAAATAAAATCACATCGCGAATGCTTGGGCTATCGGTAATCAACATCACTAGCCTATCAATACCAATACCACAACCGCCTGTTGGTGGCATGCCATACTCTAGCGCGCGGATATAGTCTGCATCGTAGTACATGGCTTCATCATCGCCAGCTTCTTTAGCTGCGACTTGTGCTTTAAAACGAGCTGCTTGGTCTTCAGCATCATTCAGCTCGCTAAAGCCATTTGCAATTTCACGCCCTGTGATAAACAGCTCAAAACGCTCAGTAATTTCAGGATTAGTGTCAGACGCACGTGCAAGCGGTGACACCTCTACTGGGTAATCTACAATATAAGTTGGTTGCCATAATTTACTTTCGGCCACCTCTTCAAACAAGCCGAGTTGCAATGCACCTAAGCCTGCATGGTCAAATGGTTTGCTGCCTTGTTTTAGAATTTCTTCACGTAAAAAAGCAGTATCGTTAAGCTGCTCTAAGGTGTACTGTGGTGCGTGTTTTTGCATGGCTTCTACAATGGTTAAACGCGCAAACGGTTTACTTAAATCGACCTCTTTACCATCGTAACTCAGCACGGCAGTACCGCGCGCCGCAATCGCCGCTGCACGGATACATTCTTCAGTAAAATCCATTAGCCAGTTGTAATCAGTATAGGCCGCATAAAACTCCATCATGGTGAACTCTGGGTTATGACGTACGCTTAAGCCTTCGTTACGGAAGTTACGGTTTAGCTCAAACACACGCTCAAAACCACCGACGACTAGACGTTTTAAATAAAGCTCGGGCGCGATACGCATAAACATTTTCATATCGAGCGCATTATGGTGTGTGGAAAAAGGCTTAGCCGATGCGCCGCCAGGAATCGCGTGCAACATAGGTGTTTCCACCTCTAAAAATTGGTTACCTGTCATAAAATTACGCATGGCAGAAACCACTTTTGAACGTGCAGCAAAGGTGTTGCGTGTTTCTTCTGAGGTGATTAAATCAACATAGCGTTGGCGATATTTAATTTCTTGATCACTTAAGCCATGATATTTTTCAGGCAATGGGCGCAATGATTTAGTAAGTAAGCGTAGCTCGAACACTTTAACCGAGAGCTCCCCCGTTTTGGTTTTAAACATAACGCCAGTAGCGCCGATAATATCGCCTAAATCCCAATGCTTAAACGCCTCGTAAAGTGCTTCACTATTAACATCGGTTAAGTTGTTTTTACTGATGAATAGTTGTATGCGCCCTGTTCCATCTTGCACGGTAGCAAAGCTGGCTTTGCCCATGACACGTTTCAGCATCATACGGCCAGCCACAACTGCTGG
>JAZGEZ010000132.1:0-10045 GCA_036479055.1 Methylophilaceae bacterium
CCCGGTAGGCCTGCAGGCAACTCTCTAAAGAAGACATAACTCGGATTACTGTTTAGTAATGCTTGTAATTTGTCTAGATTATTACGTGCCCAGTTCTTAATCCCCTGCATTGATGCCTTTTCAAGAGAAAGCTCACCACGTTTCACTAACAGCCGACCAATCGACTGATAGCTATGTCCGTTTTGATTGGCATAACCAACTTGCACTTGCGTACCATTCTCTAGCTGTACAACACCTGAACCTTGTATCTGTAAAAAGAAGACATCAACAATATCATTAATCCAAAAAATTTCTGTCCCTGCTAAAGGTGAAGGTTTAGCATCAATTTCAGCTCGCGTACTATAAGGCACTAGTTTATTACCCACCAACTTACCGCGGACACGTTTGTATTTAAGCGATGGATAGCTATCAGCCAACTCAACTGTAATTAAGTCATCCGGTTGGCGATATAAAGGGTATGGGTATTTAGATGATTTTTCCTTACTCCCTTTTAATAGTGGCTGGTAATAACCCGTCACCAAACCTGTAGTAGAGCCATCTTCATTTTGTGCACGATAAACGCTAAAGTGCGTTGAGAAATAATCCGCAATCGTGGCACTAGTTGGCTTTTTAAGTGTATTAGCAACACTGCATACGGCCTTCCACTCAGTCTGTTTAATTAAGCTCGTACAGCTTTGTAGCCAAGCTGGCCAAGCTGCGGATAAATTGTCTTGCAACAAGCTGTCTAAGTCTTGCCAACTTGCTGGCTTTAATAAATCATATTGTGCAGCTTTTTTTACACTGGTCGGTAACGGCGCTGCTGCAGGCTCAACACCAGTAGTCGTTTGTTTTTCTGGTAATTGTATTGGTGGTAATTCGTTAGGGTCAGGGCAGGGACAGGACGCCTCTACTGGTACTGGCTCAGTAGGTTTTACTGCAGACTTTGAACAAGCAACAGTGGCTAATATGACCCAACACAATAAAAACACTTTTTTCATATTTTAATGTAACACGCGTGGTGCAGCTAATGTAAAGGGAGGAATGACAGCTTCAAATTGTGTGCCATCAACAGCAACAATTTGATACGTACCCTCCATTGACCCTGCAGTGGTTCCAAGCACAGTGCCACTGGTATATTCAAACGCTTCATTAGGTTCTAAGAGTGGCTGCGCCCCAACAACTCCTAAACCTCTAACTTCATCTTTATGACCATCAGCATCGGTAATCACCCAGTGTCGACTAATTAACTGCGCGGCAACGTCGCCAACGTTAGTAATGGTGATCGTATAAGAAAAAGCATAACGGTTATCTTCTACGCTCGATTGCTTGGATAAGTAAGCGGTTTTCACACTGACCGAAAACATATATTGGCCTGCCACTAAGTGATCATGCCAGTTGTTGGTGAGCTTGGGCTTGCCGTGTATAACTTTTTCGCCATACGACCCGCTAAAAAGGCTTCACGCTTATCACCATCTTCTAAGTGCACTTCTGCATATTTGCTTTTTGGTACTATTTCACCGTTACATTCTACGGCGACTCTTTTGCCAACAATGTTCAATTCATGCACTAGCACTGCAATTGTTATGCTATTAACTTCAAATGATTTGGTGTTGCCATTCACTGATATTTGCATTTTAAAACTTTCTTCTTAACCACTTCGGTATCCAAATTAAAACCATTAAACCACAATATCTTTGTAACTTTTAAAGTTACCGAATATGCCGCCGTTAATGGTGACATGTATGCATTTTGCAACATCTAAGATACTTACCTAAGAAAATCTAATGATTTTAATGGTTTAACTAATAAACCTATTGCAAAACATGAACTTTTTTGCTAGATTGCAATCAACTACATAGCTGAAACAAAATTTCAGTAATTTTAACTCCCAAAAGGAAACATAGACATCATGAAACAAGCCGTTAAAAAAGATAGTACTGTAAAAGCATCAACCCAAAAAACAACTAGTGCGACAAAAGTAAACAAAGCCAACAAAAATGAGCTGCATTTACAAAAAGAGAATCGCATTAACCGTTTCTTAGAAGCTAGTTGCGACTGCGTTTAATTGACTAGGGCTTAACCACGAGTCCTATATAATTTAAATACGCAGTACAAAAAAGAGGATGGCATCAGCCACCCTCTTTAATCAAGCCACTTCTAAAGTGATAGCAATCAAACTGCTTTTGCTCAATTACACTACTCGATTTCGATCTGAGGACGTCCTGGCTCTGGCCAATCTAAGTGGAAGAATTGACCGCGTTCCTTATCCTTACGCTCATAAGAGTGTGCGCCGAAGTAGTCACGTTGACCTTGCAATAAGTTAGCTGGTAAATCAGCACTTCTATAACCATCATAGTAAGCTAGTGCTGCAGCAAATCCTTGTGCAGGAATACCATTCGTAACAGCTAAAGCAATGACTTTACGCCATCCTTCTTGACCGTCATTCATCGCATCCGTGAAATGTGGGTTTAGCATTAGGTTCTTCAGACGTGAATCCTGTGCATAGGCTTCTGTAATTTTTTGCAAGAAACGTGCGCGGATAATACAGCCGCCACGCCAAATTTGTGAAATCTCACCAAAATTAAGTTTCCAATTATAGGCAACTTGTGCTTTATCAATTAGCTGAAAGCCTTGTGCGTAAGCACATATTTTTGAGCAATATAGCGCGTCTTTAATTGAATCAATCACCGCTTTCTTATCTTTATCAGGAACTGGTGTTATTTTAGGTCCTTTTAGAATTTTGCTTGCTGCGACACGCTCTTCTTTCACACTAGAAAGTGCACGTGCATAAACCGCAGCAGCAATTGCATTAGCAGGGGCACCTAATTCAAGCGCATTCGCGGCTGTCCATTGACCGGTACCTTTCTGGCCCGCTGTATCTAAAATCATATCAACCAAAAACTCTTTAGACATTGGGTCTTTTTGTTGCAAGATATCAGCGGTAATTTCAACCAAGTAACTAGATAACTTGCCTTTGTTCCACTCTTCAAATATTTTGCCGATTTCGTCAGACTTCATACCTAGTAAGGTTTTCATAAGCCAGTAGGCTTCACAAATCAACTGCATATCAATGTATTCAATACCATTGTGCACCATTTTTACATAGTGACCAGCACCATCAGGACCAATATATTCAGCACAAGAAAAACCACCTTCTACCGGCTTTCCTGGCTCAGCATCTTCCATTGGCTCGCCCGTTTCAGGGTCTACTTTTGCAGCAATATCACGCCAGATAGGCTCTAGGCTTGCCCAAGCTTTACGTGTGCCAGATGGCATCAATGATGGGCCAAAACGTGCTCCTGTTTCGCCACCCGAAATACCAGAACCGATAAAATCAATCCCTTTAGCGGTCAATTCTTTTTCTCGGCGGATTGTGTCCGTCCACAAAGCATTACCACCATCAATAATAATGTCGCCTTCTTCTAAAAATGGCAACAAAGCATTAATAGTCAAATCAGTAGGTTTACCCGCTTTAATGAGCAATACGATTTTACGTGGGCGTTTAATACTCAATACAAATGTAGCCATATCAGCATGGCCAACCACGCGCTCATGTGAAGGCTCATGTTCTTTACATTCCTCTAGGAAGTCTGTCATTTTATCGGTACTACGGTTATACACAGCAACGGTATAACCATGATCCGCCATATTTAGGACAAGGTTTTGTCCCATAACGGCAAGGCCCATTAGGCCAATATCAGCATTCTTTGTGGTCATAATTCTTTCTCTTAAATGGGTAATTTAATGTAAATAGGCTCTTGCTTATGACTAGAGCTTCGGGAAATACAAATACTACTCAGGCTGAGTTACTCAGCCCAACTTAATATTCTACAAGGTATTACTAAACATCTGCAATGCCATTTGATAACAAATAGCAACTAATTGCGGATCGTTACGTGGATCACCATCACGCATAAAACCATGCTGGGCATTCAGTTCATGCCAAGTAAATTTTATGTCAGTTTCAGTTAGCTTATCCAGCACCAAACGACGACCTTCTGTTGAGATATGCGTATCTTGCTTACCCCAAATCATCATTAACTCGCCTTTAATATCGGCTAATCTTTCCATACTATGCTGATTAGGCTTATTCGGAATCGTATTGAGGTGTAAATCAGTTGCATAAAAACAAGCGGTCGATTTCACTTCAGGCTGTAGCGCCGCACGAAAGGCTAAATGACCGCCAATACAGTAACCCATAGCGCCTACACTGCCATTGTACCAGTCTTGCGTAGCAAGATATTGGATCATGGCCTGGTTATCGGTGTCATAGCCTTGTATATTTTTTGCCATTTTATCAGCATTGCCTTTTTCACGGCCCGCATCGTCGTAGCCCAGCACTGTGCCAATGGGGTTCAGCTCATGAAAGACTTCTGGCACAACAACCGCATAACCATGACCCGCCATAAAAATAGCGGCACGCTCAATAGGGCCGGTTTGCTGAAATATTTCAGAGTAAAACAGTATCGCTGGCGCTGCCTTATTATGCGCTGGGCGATGCACGTAGCAACGCATTGTGCCTGTGGGCGTAGCCAAATCAATGACTTCTGATTGAATTAACATAAGCTAGATCCAAAATGATTAATCTCATCGACTATTCTACAAGGCTTTGAAAGCTCTTTCACCCTTATTCTTAAGTATTAATTAATTTTTTAAGTTTAATTAATAAAATCTTATCGACATTATTGTAACCAAAGTTACTTTACTTGGATGCAATGTTCCATTAAGTTGTTATATTCTTGCCATGTGAACCAAGGCCTTAGATTATGTACAAGTTTGCTGCTTTTTTAGCCTTAACCCTTTTGCATACGCACATTTACGCAGAGTCTCGCAATGAACTTACTTTTAGACTAAAAGCTTCTGTCGTTAAAGTACATGTTGGTACTAAATCAGGCGGGCATGGTGTTGGTACAGGCGTTGCCGTTGGTGAAGATCTGGTTGTGACTAGTTGTCATATATTAGCGAATAGTGTAGGCGTGAAGGTGACTAAATTTGGGGACGGCCTCGTGCCTGTCGCATTAAAAGCTGATTGGAAGCACGACTTATGTATTTTGCGTTTTAAGTATGCAGGCCTTACACCCGTTGAGCTAGGTGACTCTGAAACTTTGAAATATGAACAAGAAATTTTCTCTATTGGCTTTCCGGGTGGGCCGCCAAAACCGCAATACACAGAAGGCAAAATTAAGGCCCTTTATCCTTTAGATGACAGCGCCATTGTGCGCACGAGCGCATCCTTCGTAATGGGTGCTAGTGGCAGCCCAGTATTTGATAAAGAAGGGAAATTGCTAGCGATCAGCGCGTTTAAAAGCCCTGGGAGAAATGCTTATTACTATAATCTACCAGTGAAATGGGTGAAAGCATTACTAAAGCAACCAGATATCCAATCAATGCAAACAGATGTATTACCATTTTGGGATGCCCCTGAGGGGATGCGGCCCTTCTTTATGCAAGTGGTCTTACCCTATAAAAATAAAAAATGGGATGAAGTAAGCCGTATTGCCGAACTTTGGATAAAGCAAGAACCAGCCTCATCTGAAGCTTTTTTCTATGCCGGTATCGCGAAAGAAAAACTTGGAAAACTAGACCAAGCCAAACAACGCTACCAAGAAACCTTAAAACTACACCCCCAACATCCTGCCGCTATATTAGGACTTGAATGTGTTGAGGAAGCGGTTGTTGAAAAATGCGATGACAGGTATTAGCTAAATTAATAATCGCTACTACGGCCTGTTGAATAGCCTTGTGGAATGTCATTTTGCCACTCTCCACATGCGTCACACAGATGGTCGTGCATGGTAGGGCTCGACGTTAACTCATTACTCCCACAAAATTTACATTCGGTGGGATGTATCACAACATCTTTATGATGCTCATCATGTTTTACCTGCGCAACTTTGTTACCACCTAAACCATACTTATTGTCCATTGAAAACCCCCACAAAGAATAACCAACGTAATATGAAAATTACTCGCTTTTAAACGGGATTACAAGCAGTATTTAATTAAATATCGGGGCTAGGCGTATATGACGCTCGCCTTAACCGGTCTCTAATGGCTAGCCACTCTGATTGCTTAGGTGGCATTTCAATTAATAGCAATGCGACATTCAAACTGTCCATTTGATGCAAGGTGTCATATAAGCTTTCAGCCATTTCTTCAGGATTATTCGGTAAATGATAGGTACTTCCATTTTTAATGGTGCCATCACCTATTAACAAAGCCGCGTAATTGCTCTGTGTTTCAGCAAAAGCCAATAAACCCGCTTTTGAATCAAATAACTGTATTGGTGTGGCAGGTGAGTAATGCAACAAGTGTTGCCCTGGGGCTTTCGGTAGATTCTGTACACTACTTAATGCCAGCTTCCCTGCAACAGCAATAATATCCTCTTCAGCAACCATCCCTAAGCGTAACAAATGCCACTGGTTACCGTTAACGGCAACAATTGTAGATTCTATACCCACCTTACAAGCACCACCATCAAGCACTGGCACATGCTGGCCTAAACTTTGTTCTACATGTTGTGCCGTTGTCGGGCTCAGCTGTGTATATTTATTGGCAGATGGTGCAGCCAACCCTAAGCCACTCTGCTGTAAAAGTTGCTGTGTTATCGGATGTGCTGGAACACGTAAAGCAACGGTTGGCTCGCCTGCGCGCACGACATTAGAAACCGTATCCTTAGCCGGTAAAACTAGGGTAAAAGGACCAGGCCAAAAAGCAGAAGCTAACTGTTGTGCCAGTGGAGGGAACTCTTCTGCCCAATCGCTAACTTGTTCGCTAGAGCCGAGATGTACAATCAAGGGATTACTTGCAGGCCGCTCTTTTATCGCATAAATTTGACGCAAAGCCGTTTCATTTCGCGCATCAGCTGCCAACCCATAAACCGTTTCAGTTGGGATGGCAACAGCTTCACCATTTTTTAGCTTTGCGACTGCTTGCTCTAAATTTACACGCATTTAAATTTCACGAGATTTTAAAAATCTCATTTTACACCCCTTAAACAATCATGTTTCTTGATGTTCAGACTCTGAGTCACTACTTGCTGATCCAGTCTATCTGTATATTTTTCTTTTTAGCAATCGCTTCCATTTGTGGAATCGCTTTTTCAATACGCCCCAAAAAGTCTGCCGCCGTTTCTTGATGAAAACCTAGCACCATTACTCTCTTATTTGATGTAATTAAGTTTCTAAACATGGTCACCAGCTGTAGGGTGGTGGTGTAATCAGCCAGCGCGGCATTATTCGGATACTCAGTTAACTTAGCTGTAAGCGCATAAGGCTGGTCTAATGGTGTACGTTTAGGATGCAATTGACGCAACATTCTTACCATGCTACTGCTCTCATGCCAGCGCGTAGTCAGTAAATCAGCATCTATTTCTGAGCTATCCCAAACAAAGCCGTCTGCTTCTAATGCAGCAATGAGTTTAGAACCTAGTTGCCAGCCCCCTGCACGAAAATGTACCGACTTGTTGAATCCATTTTTGACAAGTACACGATTACTACACGCGATTAACTTTGTTAAAGCACTCTGTGAGTAGGCATTTTCTAAACTAATGGTATAACCACAATCCCCTGTTTTACAACTTTCATCGACATCAGCAAACGAATGCGTGTGTTGATATTTAACACCACAATAATCAGTTAACGATTTCCATGCATGCACATGCAAGCCTTGTGTGTCTATTGGCAAAAAAGTGGATTTAATCAGGCTTGTTAAATGCGCATTATCTGGATGGTCGCGCAAAAAGTAGGATGGGTTGAGTAGTTGCAGCATGGAAACATGTGGGAATTTTTTTCGGAAGGCTTGCATGGCCGCAATGTTTTCTTCATCTAGTGACATGCCCTCCCAATCCACTGTTACGTAGATTTTAATTTTTTGCTGTTCTTCTACTTTTGCAAATACATGGCCAGACAAAAGCAAGAGCGATAGGAAGAGTGTCAAACAGACATTTAAGGGTCTCAACATCATATTAATTTTATTAAATCAAAAAGTTAATGGGTTAGCACGCCTAATCTATATCAGCAGAATCACACTAGGTCAACGATGGCTCATCCATATGCTTGCGCATACTTACTGCTTTATTCACTGTGCTAACAACCCCTATTTTACACAATCACAAATAGTTACGTTGTACGTTTAGTTTTAAATTTATAATGCCCCATGCCTCTTTCCATCAATCAGCTTTTCGCTAACCATCAATTTGCATTTACCAAGCTGCTGGCTTTTCGCGTGCAAATGCTATTAGCCTATCAAATTATGGCAGTAGTGGCAGGCTGGCATATCTATGAACTCACGCATGATCCGCTAGCTTTAGGCTTAATCGGATTAGCTGAAGTCATTCCTTATTTTTCTACTGCCTTATTTGCTGGCCATGCAGTCGATCATTATTATTCACGTCGATTCTTTGCCATACTGTCATCAACAGTACTGGGCATCAGCGCCTTGGCACTTACTGCCATTTCCATGGACTTTATTCAGGGCAACATCACTTTTTGGATTTATGCAGCGATTGCGCTCACAGGCCTTGCTCGCGCATTTATTTCGCCCAGTTATAACACGCTATTTGCCATTATCGTCCCACGAGAAACGTTTGCACGTGGCGCCAGCATCGGTAGCTCTTTCTTTCAAATCGGCGCGGTTGTTGGCCCAGCAATCGGTGGTTTGTTGGTTGGTTTTGCTAGCAAGACTGCCGCATATAGTTTGGCTAGTATTTTTTGTGCTGGCGCTGTATTGGCAATGTTACGATTAAAAATTAAAGAGCCTCCAGCACAAGAAAGCACACCTATATTCAAAAGTATTGGTGAAGGGTTAGGTTTTGTTTGGCGTAATCAAATCCTCTTTAGTGCCCAAATGCTAGATATGTTTGCCGTGCTTTTCGGTGGCGCGATGGCCTTATTGCCAGCCTTTGTACATGATGTCTACCAAATGGGGCCTGAAGGTCTTGGCATCCTACGGGCTACGCCAGCGTTAGGCGCCATTTTGACCGGCATCTGGATTACCAAACACCCGATAAACTTGCATGCTGGACGTTGGCTATTAGCGGCTGTTGCTGGCTTTGGTCTCTGTATGATCGCCTTTGCGATTAGCACACACTTCTGGTTATCAGCTGTCATATTAATGGCTGCAGGCGCATTGGATGGCATTTCTGTTATATTGCGTAGCACGATTATGCAACTGGCAACGCCAGATGAAATGCGCGGTAGGGTCTCTGCTATTAATGGCATTTTTATTGGATCTTCTAATGAGCTCGGAGCATTTGAATCTGGTGTAGCGGCACGATTGATGGGTTTAGTGCCATCGGTTATATTTGGTGGCTTAGTGACCCTTGGCGTGGTTGGTATTACTGCCAAAGCCGCTCCAAAATTACGCCATTTAGAATTGCAACAATTACAGTAAAATTTTAAGGAGCCTAGACATGATCAATATGCATGACATTACTATCTCACCACTTATTTTAGCCTTAAACAATTTGGGGCATATTTTAAAAACAGGAAAAAGATACGCGGATGCACGTGATATTGACCATGCTGTATTGCTCAACAGCCGTTTATTTCCAAACATGTATCCACTGATACGCCAAGTGCAAATTGCAACCGATATGAGTAAAGGTGCTGGTGCACGGTTGGCTGGATTAGAGGTGCCAAGTTATGAAGACAATGAAACAACTTTTGAAGAACTGCTAACACGCCTAACTAAAACCATTACCTTCTTAGAAGGCATTACGTCTGCGCAATTAGAGGGTGCAGAAACACGTCATGTTGAACTCATGGTGCGCCGTTCTAAGCGAACGTTTGTTGGCTTAGATTACTTATTACGATGGGTACAACCAAACGTTTATTTCCACATCGCCACTACCTATAACATCTTGCGCCATAATGGCGTTGAGCTGGGCAAGCGTGATTTTTTAGGCCCCCAATAACCTTGAAGAAAAAACCACAGTCTCCACCCCATACACTGTTTTAACGGACTGGCGTCCCTGGCCCAAAAAACTCTAGCATCATAAAGCCTTCCAATGCTTCATTGTCTGGCAACCGAGCAGAAAGTACCAACACGCGGCCTAAACGACGCG
>JAZGEZ010000133.1:0-4179 GCA_036479055.1 Methylophilaceae bacterium
CACATTGCCGACCCTCACGTATTGCCCAAACAACCAATGATTGACCACGACGCATATCACCGGCAGCAAATACTTTGGCTTTACTTGTTTTGTAACAACCCTCGCCATCTGTTGTTGCTTTTGCATTACCACGCTGATCTTTTTCTACACCGAAAGCATCTAGCACTTTTTGTAATGGTGAAACAAAGCCCATCGCTAACAAAACTAAATTCGCTTTTATGGTGAACTCAGAACCTGGCACTTCTTTCATATTGCGACCTTCCCACTCAAGCCTAACTGCTTTTAACCCAGTAAGCTGTCCGTTTTCACCTATCAGCTCTTTAGTCGCAACAGACCAATCACGATCAGCACCTTCTTGATGCGAGCTAGAAGTACGCATTTTTAATGGCCAGTTTGGCCATGTTAGCGCTCTATTTTCTTGCTCTGGCGGCTGTGGCATCAGTTCAAATTGTGTGATGTTCGCTGCTCCGTGACGGTTAGACGTCCCCACGCAATCAGAACCTGTATCACCGCCACCAATTACAATAACGTGTTTATCGGTCGCTCTGATTTGATCAGGGATGCTATCACCTGCCACCACTTTATTATTTGGCGCTAAAAAATCCATCGCAAAGTGCACACCGTCTAATTCTCGACCTGGTACAGGCAAGTCACGTGGGTGTTCTGCACCGCCTGCTAATACGACTGCATCATATGCTTTCAGCAAATCATCGGCCTTAACACCCTCACCTACGTATTGATTTACCTTAAACGTGACGCCTTCTGCTTCCATCTGCACCATACGTCTGTCAATATGTGACTTCTCCATTTTAAAATCTGGGATGCCATAACGTAGCAAACCACCAATACGGTCGCTCTTTTCTAATACAGTTACGGCATGGCCTGCACGTGCTAATTGTTGCGCAGTCGCTAACCCCGCAGGACCTGAACCGACAACGGCAACCATTTTACCTGTTTTATTAGGATTAATTTGTGGTTTAACCCAGTCATTATCCCAAGCTTTATCAATAATCGCATGCTCGATTGATTTGATGCCAACTGCATCATCATTAATGTTGAGCGTACAAGCCGCTTCACATGGTGCAGGGCAGATGCGCCCAGTAAACTCAGGGAAATTATTTGTTGAATGCAATACATCAATGGCACTTTCCCAATTTTGCTGATACACCAAATCATTCCAATCAGGAATAATGTTATTAATAGGGCACCCTGTTGTACAAAATGGAATGCCGCAATCCATACAACGTGCACCTTGTTGCTTGGCTTGCTCATCCGTTAGATGTAAAACAAATTCTTTGTAATTTTGAACACGGTCCTGAACAGGTAGATTGTCCTCAGACAAACGTTCAAACTCCATGAATCCAGTTACTTTCCCCATGATTGATTCTCTTCCTAATTCTTCTTTATTTAAGCTGCGCTTTTTGCCGCCGCAGCTGCCAATTCGGTCAACGCGCGTTTATATTCAATTGGGAATACTTTCACGAATTTCTCGCGTGCGGCATCCCAATCTTTCAAAAGATCTTTAGCCCTTGGACTGTCTGTTAAGTTAGCATGCTTTTCAACAATACCTTTTAACAATACCTCATCTGCTTGACCCAAGTGCTGAGTGTTGCCGACATCAGCATTAGTAGGTAATACTTTTTCCAAACTCACCATGCTCATGTTGCAATGCTTAGCGAACATACCGCCTATGTCATAGACATAAGCAATACCACCACTCATACCTGCAGCAAAGTTTTCACCTGTTGTGCCTAAGACTACAACCGTACCACCAGTCATGTATTCACAACCATGGTTACCTACACCTTCAATCACTGCAGTTGCGCCTGAATTACGCACACAAAAGCGTTCACCAGCGACTCCACTAAGGTAGCTTTCACCTGTCGTTGCACCATACATCACTGTGTTCCCTACAATGATATTCTCATGTGGCAGGCCGCTGAAATCAGTAGGTGGCTTGATAATAATGTGGCCACCACATTGACCTTTACCGACATAGTCGTTGCCTTCGCCAGATAAGTTAAAGGTAATGCCTTTCGCCAAAAATGCCGCAAAACTTTGACCCGATGTGCCCGAAAAATTCACCTGAATAGTATCGTGCGGCAAGCCATCATTACCATAGCGTGAAGCCACTTGGTTAGACAGCATCGCACCAACTGTTCGGTTAGTATTCGTGATATTGATATCAATCTTAACTTGCTCACGTTTTTCAAGTGCTGGTTTAGCAAGTTTGATCAGCTCATTATCCAGCGCATTGACCAATCCATGATCTTGCGTATCGTTATGACGACGTGAAACACTTGCTGGCACCTCTGGCAAATGGAAGACTTTACTGAAATCTAGGCCATTAATTTTCCAATGCTCAATGCCTTTTTTCATGTCAAGTAAATCTGCACGGCCAATCAAATCATCGAATTTTGCAACCCCCATACTTGCCATCAGTTCACGAATTTCTTCAGCAATAAAGAAGAAGAAATTCACCACGTGTTCTGGTTGACCGGTAAATTTCTTACGTAATGCTGGATCTTGTGTTGCCACGCCCACAGGACAAGTATTGAGGTGACACTTGCGCATCATGATGCACCCCTCAACAACTAGCGGCGCTGTTGCAAAACCGAACTCATCAGCACCCAACAAGGCACCAATAACAACATCACGCCCCGTTTTCATTTGACCATCGGCTTGCACAATCACGCGGCCACGCAATTGGTTTAATACCAGTGTTTGCTGTGTCTCAGCTAAGCCTAGTTCCCAAGGTGTACCAGCATGTTTAATGGATGATAGTGGTGAAGCACCAGTACCGCCATCATGACCAGCCACTACAATATGATCTGATTTTGCCTTAGCCACACCAGCCGCCACGGTACCAACACCTGTTTCAGACACTAGTTTTGTTGAAATAGACGCCTTAGGATTTGCATTTTTTAGGTCATGAATCAATTGTGCTAAATCTTCAATTGAATAAATATCGTGATGCGGTGGTGGGGAAATTAAACCCACACCTGGCACTGAAAAACGTAACTGCGCAATGTACTGCGAGACTTTATGGCCAGGCAATTGTCCACCTTCACCTGGCTTAGCACCTTGTGCCATTTTAATTTGAATTTGATCAGCACTTGCTAAGTATTCAGCCGTCACACCAAACCGACCTGAAGCCACTTGTTTAATACGTGAGCGCATAGAATCGCCGGCCTTTAATGCCACATCTTTTTCAATCAGCCCTTTACCAAACACTTCGGCCATACTAGTATCTTTGGCCACTGCAATAAAACGTTTCTTATCTTCGCCACCTTCACCTGTATTGGATTTGCCACCAATACGATTCATGGCAATTGCTAAAGTCGCGTGCGCCTCTGTTGAAATAGAGCCCAGTGACATCGCACCTGTTGCAAAGCGCTTTACAATCTCTTTAGCTGATTCGACTTGCTCCAGTGGTATTGCTTTGCTGGCTAGTTTAATGTCGAACAAACCACGTAATGTCATATGACGGCGTGTTTGATCATTAATTAGCTTGGCATATTCTTTATACGTATCATACTGATTTATACGCGTCGCATTTTGCAGCTTAGCCACGGACTCTGGTGTCCAAGTATGCTCTTCACCTCGCACACGGAAGGCGTAATCACCACCGGCATCTAATGCATTACTTAAAACAGGATTCGTGCCAAAAGCATCGTTATGCACACGGTGCGCCTCTTCAGAAACCTCGGCCAAGCCGATACCTTCAATTTGCGTTACCGTGCCCGTAAAGTATTCTTCTATAAATTGACTATTTAGGCCGATCGCTTCAAATATCTGTGCACCACAGTAAGATTGGTAAGTTGAAATGCCCATCTTAGACATCACTTTAAATAAGCCTTTACCAATGCCTTTAACAAAGTTTTGATTGGCTGTTTCTGTATCCTCTGTCATACCCTTAATGGTTTCATAAGTTAACCATGGGCATACGGCTTCGGCTCCGTATCCTGCTAACAATGCGAAATGGTGTACTTCACGTGCAGAACCTGTATCAATCACCAAACCAGTGCTGGTACGTAAACCGGCTTTAACTAAAAACTCATGTGTGGCAGAACAAGCTAACAGTGCAGGAATGGCTACACGTGTTGCTGACACGGCACGGTCAGATAAAATCAACACATTAAAGCCATCATTAACTGCTTTTTCTGCTTGATCATGCAA
>JAZGEZ010000134.1:0-10907 GCA_036479055.1 Methylophilaceae bacterium
GCTTTGTATTTAATCAAAAGCGAGATTATAACTGATGTCAGCTATTTGGTTAATCTATTCAATTGTTTAGAACAATAAAAAAGGCCTTGGATACAAGACCTTTTTCAACAGCTGTTAGTTTAATTAAATCCACAGTTCATGCAATATGGCTTCTCACTAGTCCTTTTATTAACGTTGTTAACGAATGGAACCTAAAAGCTTCTTTAATCTTGATTTATATTTTTCTATATTAAATTTTTGATTGTTCTTAATAAAATTGATTAAAAGCTTATGGATGGTTTTTTCCTGCGGTGTGAGTTGCTCTAGAAATAGGCCCATTTGTGTGACAGCTGCCGCTGTATGGTACCCCCTCCCTTTAATATGTGACACCTCTAACGACAGGTCTCTTAGAACAAGATAATCATTTGACAACGCAAAAGCAATGGCGGCCCAATCTATGCCCCATCCATAGTTGTTTTTTTCATACTTAAGTCCATGTAGTTTATTACAGATATCTTTCGTAAAGCTCCATACAATGACATCAGTCTGCGCAACATGAATTAATGTATCGTCAACATAATTTGATATTTTTACGTTTTCTGTTTTCCAGTATGTGTAATTAACTTCAGGCGCCCATACCCCTATTTTTTTATTTACCGAGTGGACTTTCTTGCACCTATTAACTAACTGAGGCCAGTTCTCAAATTCAGCATCTGCATGTATTTGCAAATGTATATCACCTTTATTTAAATCAAGTGATTTTTTAAATTTTTTACCATAAAACCAGTCATCTGGAACGTGAACCCAGTCACCTGTACCACTTTTGGTCAAACCATTCTTTGCAGAATAAATGACCGTTAAATAATCTGCCGAATTGTTAACTTGGGATGCGATAAATTCAGCTTGACTTTCCTTGCCCTCCCAGCAAATAACAGATATGTGAAGAGTCAGCATGACATTATGCTCGAGTATGTATTATGTAAAAACACGTTAAGCCAAGGTATTCCAATGTCATACAGTAAGGATTAGCTCTCTTATCGCTCAAAAAGGAATGTCGTCATCGAAGTTATCAAATGCAGCACCCCCACCTGCGGGAGCGGGTGTAGAAGCTGGGGCTTTTTGCTGTGCTGGTTTAGCCGCTAATTCTTTAGCGGGTGCTTGATTAAAGTCATCTGGCGCATCAGCTTGCCCACCATCATAGCTTGCACCGCCGCTATCATTCCGACTGCCGAGCATTTGCATTTGGTCGCCAATAATCTCGGTAGAATAGCGTGTTACGCCATCTTTTTCCCACTTCCGTGTTTGCAAACGGCCTTCTACATAAACTGGACGGCCTTTTTTAAGATATTCTCCTGCAATTTCTGCTAAGCGGCGATACATCACAATATTGTGCCACTCTGTTTTTTCTTGCTTCACACCACTTTTGTCTTTCCAATTTTCTGTCGTGGCAATACTAAAGTTACACACAGCTTCACCATTAGGCATGTAGCGCACTTCAGGGTCGCGTCCTAGATTACCAACTAATATCACTTTATTTACTGATGCCATTATTTGCTCCCTATCAATTTCAATATATTTTGCTCTATTACTGTTTGGCCTTCAACACTTTGTTGATTATTCACTTTAACAATCAGCGTTTGTTCTTGCGCAAGCACTGCAACCTCTTCCACACCGGCCATTTCTTCTATTTTTCTTCTAAGTTCAACCGCTTCATTCTCATTCAATGATTCTACATGATACATCTTGGTTTTGACACTTGGTGGCGCTTTCATCCCTAAAGCAGAGATTAACCAAATACCAATAAGCACAGCACAAAAGATAAATACACTTGAAAACCCATAATGTCCCGACAAAAAACCACCTGAAAGCGCACCAACGAACACGCCAAATGACTGTGCAGTATTATGTACACCAATCGCTGTGCCTTTTGAATCAGCGGGTGCCATTTTGGAAATCAAAGATGGTAATGTCGCCTCTAACAAATTAAAGGCTAAAAAGTAAAAGAACAAAGCAGTGACAACACCCCAAAATTGATGGATAGTTGCCGCAAATAAAAGCTGCGCCCCTAACATGATGGCCACCGCACCAATAAAGACTGGTTTTAATTTCGCACGCTTTTCACCGTAAATAATGGCAGGCAACATCAACACAAAAGAAATTACCAACACAGGCAGGTAAATCAGCCAATGCTGGTTCTCATTCATCCCGCTCGTTTCTTTCAAAGCAAAAGGCACGACAACAAACATTGCCATTTGTGCAGCATGCAAACTAAAAGCACCAAAATTAAGGCGCAGCAATTGCGTATTACTGAGTACCTCTTTAATTTTTTTTGGGGCTGTTTCTGTATCTGAATGAAAATGGCTATTCACTGGATCTGGCACAAAAAACTTAACAACGCCTATTGCGAACAGAGATAAGATCGCAGTCATCCAAAAAATACCGGCCACGCCAATGGACTGATTAAGCAGAGGCCCAGCCACTAGTGATAATGCAAATGTTATGCCTATCGTCCCACCTATGGTTGCCATGGCCTTGGTGCGATGCTCTTCTCTTGTCGAATCTGCAACCAATGCCATTACCACTGCCGAGACCGCTCCTGCTCCTTGTATAGCCCGGCCAATAATCACGGTCACGATATCTGTTCCCATAGCCGCCACCACGCTACCAACTACAAAAATCAACATACCAACATAAATAACTTTTTTACGCCCGTATTTATCACTGGCAATACCAAATGGCAACTGGAGCAACACCTGCGTTAAGCCGTAGGCACCCAACGCCAAGCCAACCATCGTTTGGTTTTGGCCGCCTTCTAGCGTTTGCGCATAAATGGCGAATATCGGCAGAATTAAGAACATGCCGAGCATGCGTAGCGCATAAATTGAGGCAAGACTTATCGTCGCACGGCGTTCTGTCTGCGACATCTTTTCAGAAATTTGCATGAAACCTTAGCTGAATTCAGAATAATTGCGTATATTATCAGGTTGCCCTATTTTCGTTAAAGTAATTATGGAATTTATTAAAATTCGTGGTGCTCGCACTCACAACTTAAAAAACATTTCTCTAGATATTCCACGGAACAAACTCGTGGTCGTCACTGGCTTATCTGGTTCAGGAAAGTCATCGCTAGCTTTTGATACGCTGTATGCTGAAGGTCAAAGACGCTATGTGGAAAGCTTATCCGCATATGCCCGTCAATTTTTAGCCCGCATGGACAAGCCAGATGTTGATTTGATTGAAGGCCTGTCACCGGCCATCTCTATTGAGCAAAAAGCGACGTCGCACAATCCAAGATCTACTGTAGGCACGGTAACCGAGATTCATGATTACTTACGCTTACTGTATGCACGTGCAGGCGATCCCGAATGTCCTGAACACAAGACCAAGTTAGAAGCACAAACGGTTAGCCAAATGGTTGATGCCATTTTAAAGCTACCAGAAGAAACAAAACTAATGATTCTAGCCCCTGTAGTATCTGGCCGCAAAGGTGAACAGCTAGATTTGTTTGATGATTTAAAAGCGCAGGGTTTTGTACGCTTACGGATTGATGGCAAGATTTATGAAATTGATGCGTTACCTCAGTTAGCAAAAACGACCAAGCATAATGTTGATGTGGTAGTCGATCGCTTAAAAATACGCGAAGACATGAAGCAACGGATTGCTGAAAGTTTCGAAACTGCATTACGCTTAGCTGACGGCAAAGCGATAGCGCTAGAAATGGAAACTGAAGAAGCACATCTATTTTCTGCAAAATTCTCATGCCCTGTATGTGACTACTCACTAGCAGAATTAGAGCCTAGGCTATTCAGTTTCAATAATCCGATGGGCGCTTGCCCAACCTGCGAGGGGCTTGGAAACGTTAATTTTTTCGACCCAAAACGTGTGGTTGCATTTCCGACATTATCACTGGCAAGCGGTGCTATTAAAGGCTGGGACAAACGTAACCAATTTTATTTCCAAATGCTTTCTAGCCTATCTGCACACTATAGCTTTGATCTAGAAACGGCTTTCGAAGATCTAGCACCCGAGGCAAAAGACGTTTTGCTCAATGGATCAGGTAAAGAAAAGGTTACTTTTAAATATATTAATGAGCGTGGTACGTTCTTTACTAAAATACACACGTTTGAAGGTATTTTAAATAATCTACAGCGACGTTACCGCGAAAGCGATTCTGCTGCTGTGCGTGAAGAACTTTCAAAATACATTAATAGCTCTAGCTGTCCTGACTGTAGTGGCACACGACTACGTCGAGAAGCGCGACACGTTAAAGTCGGCGACAAAAACATTCACGAAATATGTGAACTCCCATTAAAGCAAGCTTTCACATTCTTTGATACATTAGCACTTGAAGGTGCGAAATTAGCGATTGCCGATAAAATAGTAAAAGAAATTAGCAATCGACTTAAATTTTTAATAAATGTTGGCTTGGAATATTTGTCGCTATCACGTTCAGCAGAAACACTCTCTGGAGGCGAGGCGCAGCGAATCAGGTTAGCCAGCCAAATTGGTAGTGGGCTAACAGGTGTGATGTACGTATTAGATGAGCCATCCATCGGCTTACATCAGCGCGACAATGACAGGTTGCTAGAAACACTCAAACGCTTGCGTGATATTGGCAATAGCGTGATAGTGGTGGAGCATGATCAGGAGGCTATTATGACTGCTGATTATGTGATCGATATTGGTCCTGGTGCTGGGGAACATGGCGGCCAAATTGTTGCCGAAGGGACGGCCAAAGAAGTGCTGGCTAACCCAAGCTCGCTCACAGGCCAGTATTTAAGTGGCAAAAAACAAATAGAATACAAAAAAACACGAACCAAGCCAGAAGCGGCTCGTATGATAAAACTGACCAACGCGACAGGTAATAATTTACGTGATATTTCTGTAGAAATCCCTGTTGGGCTACTCAGTTGTGTCACAGGTGTTTCTGGCAGTGGTAAATCCACATTGATTAACGACACGCTTTACCGCGCCGTTGCGCAGCACTTATACCGCAGCAATGCAGAGCCTGCCCCGCACAATGATATCGAAGGTCTGGCCTTCTTTGATAAAGTCGTTGATGTAGACCAAAGCCCGATTGGCCGTACACCGCGATCCAACCCTGCTACCTACACGGGATTATTCACCCCTATCCGCGACCTTTTCGCTGCCGTACCAGAGAGTAGGGCGCGAGGTTATGGACCTGGCAGATATTCATTCAACGTCAAAGGTGGGCGCTGTGAAGCCTGTAAAGGTGATGGCGTGATTCGTGTGGAAATGCACTTTTTACCAGATGTTTATGTCCCTTGTGATGCTTGTAAAGGCCAGCGTTATAACCGTGAAACACTAGAGATTAATTTCAAAGGAAAAAACATTCGTGAGATTTTAGAGCTAACCGTAGAGCAGGCACATACGTTCTTTAGTGCGCAACCTACCATTGCCAGGAAACTCAAAACTTTGCTAGATGTTGGCTTAGGTTACATCACACTCGGTCAAAGCGCGACCACCTTATCAGGTGGTGAAGCACAGCGCGTTAAGCTTGCTTTAGAACTCAGTAAACGTGACACTGGTCGCACCCTATATATCCTTGATGAACCGACAACAGGACTGCACTTTGCAGATATTCAATTATTGTTAGATGTGATTCATCGTTTGCGTGACGCCGGCAACACCATTGTCATTATCGAGCATAATTTAGATGTGATTAAAACAGCAGACTGGATTATCGATATGGGCCCTGAAGGTGGAGACGGTGGTGGCCTTATCATTGCAGAAGGCACGCCAGAACAAGTCGCTAAAAATACGAAAAGCTATACGGGTCAATATCTTAAAGAAATGCTGAAATAAATACGGGTTGCCATTACGTACATAGCACTTGCCATTTAGGCACCCTACTAAAGATAGGCTTTTGCTTCTGCGACATAGCCACGGTAAGACTCGATACGCTCAGCTAGTGCTTCTGTATCTTCCAGCCTTAGTTCAGTAGCTACATCTTCACTTAATGTTTCTGCAATATATTCAGGCTCTTTGCCTGACTCTAGGTCAAATGCGATATGTGATGCTGCATAGACAACAGGTGCTAGGCTACATGCTTTTTCATTTAGTGGCTCTGTATAGTAGAGGATTACTTGCGAAATTTCTTCTGGGAAGTTCCAATGTTTTGCAAGTTTTGCCCCTACGTCAGTATGGTCTATCCCCAGAATCATATGCTCTACACTAGTGCGCTCTAAGACGTTTCTGCCTTGGCATGCTTCTTCAATTTTTGCACCTGCTGTTGGAAACAACATGTGAATAGGTAATTGACCAACGGTATGCATCAAGGCTGCTATATAAGCCGTATCTTCTTCTAAATTTAACTCCGTACTAAGCTCTCTCGCAATACTAGCGGTAATCAAGCTGTGCCGCCAAAATCGCTTCAAATCCAAACCTGGCACATCTGTAATAGCTGATGTGACACCCGATGCAATCACAAGTGTCTTTAATTTTCCTAATCCAATCAAAGAAATTGCTTCTTCAATTGTGCTAACACCACGGCTACAGCCAAAGTAGGCTGAATTCGACATGCTTAATACTCTCGCTGATAGCACTTGGTCGTGATTTATTTTGTCCGCTAACGTTTTAATCTCTACGTCATCCGTATTGAGTAATTGCGTAACCTCTTGCACCACTTTTGGTAACATAGGCATTGTGTGGAGTTGTTCAAAAAAATTATCAATCAAGTTCATGGTCACCTCGGAAAATATTCACAGTCAATGAATACAGTCTAATGGACGATGAAGAATATCAATTCTTTAAACAGGCGGGGAAATCCAAAGTTACTCAATCAATCATATTATTTATCGTTTTAATCAATAAAAATAGGTATAAGCAAAAATCAACAAGACAGTGGTTGCCAGTGCCAATTTCACGACTAACGCCAATACAAAACCTAAGCCCGCTGCAAGACCAACACGGGTCGCATCTCCAGAATTGCGCCTGGCAATATATTCGCCAACAGCAGCACCAATGATTGGACCAATGATCAAGCCGACTACGCCACCAAGAATACCTAATAGAGCGCCAATCAACGTACCAATCAGTGCCAACTTGCTAGCTTTCGCTTTTTTAGCAGTGAAATATGAAGCAAAAAAATCAACCGCCCAAGCCATCAGGGTTAACACACCAATCACAATCATGGTTGTTTGGCTAACTAAGGTGAAACTATCAATCCAAGCGCCCAATAACAAGCCTGCAAATATAAAAACAATGCCTGGCAATATTGGCACAAACAAACCCACAAAACCTACAATAACTAGCACACCTGCTAGAACCCAATACCAATCCATTGTTACTCCTTTACAACACTTTTTCCTAGTGCCATTATGGCACCTTCACTAATCGCAATCGTGCTCTAATGGTTGCGGTGCGACGATTCAAATACCGAGTGTTGCGGTGCTTGTCATAAAAACGTGGATTAGGCACCATCACCGCTAACTTTGCTGCCTGTGTTGTTGATAAGCTATACACGCCTTTATTGTAATAGTGCCGCGCTGCAGCTTCTGCACCAAACACCCCATTACCCCACTCAATAACATTTAAATAAATTTCATAAATGCGCTGTTTACTCAACATATTTTCCAACATTAAAGTAATCCATACTTCTTCTAACTTTCGCAGCAATGTACGGTCACTTGATAAGAACAAGTTCTTAGCTAATTGTTGTGTAATAGTAGAACCGCCTGCGACCAACTTACCTTTTTTCAGGTTCTTCTCTAGGGCTAGCTTAATCCCTTCCCAATCAAAGCCCTGATGCTGTAAAAATTTAGCATCCTCGCTGGCAATCACAGCGCGTTTTAAATTATTTGATATTTTCGAATATTCAACCCATCGATGCTTGAGTTTAGCTTTGGGGCTCTCAACTTGCATGACGGTCAAACGCGACGCCATAAAGGCAGTTGAAGAGGGGTTAAACTTAATCCACCAAGCAATATGTAAGAATATCCAAAGACTGTATAAAAAGAACCATAGAACTAGTAGCGCTAAAGCACGGTTGATATAGCCACCAAGCTTTAGCTGCTTGGCTCTTGGTTTGTTATTGAAAAACCACCGAAGGATCAATTACAAAGCTCTCATTTTCTTGATCACCGCCTTTGAATCGGGTCTAACACCGCGCCATAAGTAAAAAGCCTCTGCTGCTTGCTCAACCAACATACCCAAGCCATCAGCAACCTGCGCACCTGCTTCACGCGCTTGCGCCATAAATGGTGTTTCTCGACCATACATCATATCGTAAGCTAAACACCCGTCAGCAAATAATGCATCTGAAATAGGTAAAGCAACATCACTTAACCCTACCGATGTTGCATTAATCACAATATCAAATTTTTGCATGTTCAAATCTTCATAGCTGTTAGCTGAAAAACGAATCGATTGATACTCTGGCAGTAATTTAACTTTGTCTATCATCGCCACTGCTTTTTCAACACTACGGTTAGCGATAAACAGCGAGCTGGGTGCTGCGTCTATCAGCGGATACAACACACCTTCTGCCGCGCCGCCTGCACCTAGAAGCAAAATACGTTTACTTTGCAATCCCTTATGTAAGTTATGTTCAATATCCCGTACCAAACCTAAACCATCCGTATTATCACCATTAATATGGTCATCCGCGAAGCTAAGTGTATTAACAGCACCCGCTCGTTTTGCTGGCAATTTCAATTGAGTGGCTAAACCACATGCTTCAAACTTAAAAGGCACCGTTACATTGGCTCCTTTATACCCTTGATTAATGAGCTTATTCACTGCTTTGCTAAAACCATCAAGTGGTGCTAACACTTTCTCGTAACACATATCCTGATTCGTCTGTTTTGCAAACGCAGCATGAATTGCAGGCGATTGGCTATGTGCAATTGGGTTACCTAAAACGGCATATTTATCTGTCATACTAATTGAGTTCCCCTAATTAATTGTTCCAAGGTAGACCCGCATGGCGCCATCCATTAATTAGCGTGCGTTGTCTTTCAGCATTCGCCTCACCTTCAAAGCCTTCCAGCATATTGTAGGCCTCTGCAAACCCCAATTGTGCGGCTAACGTAGCAGCGTTATGTGAACGCCCGCCTGTGCGGCACATAAAGACGACTAGGGACTCTTTATCAACTTGCCGCTCTAAATGTGACGGGAAGTCTGCATTTGCGACCATCCCTGGATAAAATGCCCATTCAATATGCACTGTTTTCGGTACAGTACCGACTAACGCCAGCTCAGCATTTGAACGCACGTCCACCAATATGGCATGCTGTGTTTTTTGCAGCACATCATAAACTTCTTGTGGTGTTAGCGTCCCTGCATAAGATAACCCGCTTTCTTTCGCTCTATTTTTTGCACGACCTAGAATTTCACTTATGGCTTCCATCGCTTTCTCCCATCATTAGCGCCTAATTAACAACAGACTGTTTAGAATAAGCCCTAATCATTAACCTCTGTTTCTACTATTTAAAGTATATCGTTATTTTCACGCCAACTATACAAGCACATTAAAGCCCTATTATGGTGCATTTTTTGGTCATTTGTTCGCTTTTGGCGCATATCCAAATATTTAGTATTGAAAAATGTTAGCCATAGCGTCTTTTAATTCTTTTTCTAATGGCATAATTCCTGCTAATATTCTACGTTAACGGTTTTTATAAAAAATATTATATTAAGTTCACACCTTTTCAAATCATTCAATATTAGGAGATTGCAATGTCAGTAGCAAATGTAATGAAGCTGATCAAGGAAAACGACATTAAATTTGTCGATTTTCGTTTCACAGACACACGTGGTAAGGAGCAACACACCAGTGTGCCTGTATCAGCGTTTAACGAAGAAAAGTTTACTGAAGGCCATGCATTTGATGGCTCTTCAATTGGGGGATGGAAAGGCATTCAAGCATCAGATATGCAATTAATGCCAGATGCTTCAACTGCAAACATTGACCCATTCATGGATGAAGCAACATTAATCTTAACTTGTGACGTGATTGATCCTACCGATGGTAAAGGGTATGACCGTGATCCACGTTCTATAGCAAAACGCGCTGAAGCTTATCTACAAGCAAGTGGCATTGGCGACGAAGCTTACTTTGGACCAGAGCCAGAGTTCTTCATTTTTGATAACGTTGCTTGGGACGTTAGCATGGGCAACAGTTTTGTTAAAATCAACTCTGAAGAAGCTGCATGGCAGTCAGGAGATACATTGGAAGGTGGTAACACTGGTCACCGTCCAAAAGTAAAAGGCGGTTATTTCCCTGTACCGCCAGTTGATTCACTACACGACATCCGTTCTGCAATGTGTATGACATTGGAAGAAATGGGTGTGCCAGTTGAAGTGCATCACCATGAAGTGGCGACAGCTGGTCAATGTGAAATCGGTACTAAATTTTCAAGCCTAGTAGAACGTGCTGATTGGACTCAAATCCTAAAATACGTTGTATTAAACACGGCGCATGCCTATGGTAAAACAGCGACATTCATGCCGAGACCAGTTCATAACGACAATGGTTCAGGTATGCACGTACATCAATCTGTGTGGAAAGACGGCAAAAACTTATTTGCAGGTGACGGCTATGCTGGCATGAGCGAGTTCGCTTTGTACTACATCGGCGGCATCATCAAACATGCCCGCGCATTGAATGCGATTACTAACCCAAGTACAAACTCTTATAAGCGTTTAGTGCCTGGCTTTGAAGCACCCGTTAAATTAGCGTACTCTGCTAAAAACCGCTCTGCTTCTATCCGCATACCATTCGTGCATAGTGATAAAGCGCGTCGTATTGAAGCACGCTTCCCAGACCCAACTGCAAATCCATACTTGGCGTTCTCAGCACTGCTGATGGCTGGCCTTGACGGTGTGCAGAACAAAATTCACCCAGGTGAGCCTGCAACTAAAGATCTATACCATCTTCCGCCAGAAGAAGATGCATTGATCCCAAC
>JAZGEZ010000135.1:0-4530 GCA_036479055.1 Methylophilaceae bacterium
CATTTGATTGACGCAATGATGGCAGTTGATCTTTCAGCGATACTAACCCGAAATGCAGTTGACCAAGCATTAAGCAGCACAATCCCTAACGCAATGGTGCGCCAGTTTTTGCTAATGAATCTGGTCAAAAAAGAAGGTGCAGATGGTGGCTTGCAGTGGCGCATTAACTTAGCTGCGTTAAAAGCCAACTATCCTGCCATGCAACAAGCCGTGTGTGAATCTGGCACGTATGACAAACCATGCTTATTTATTCGTGGTGAGCGCAGTGACTACGTGCGGGATGATGATATTGAGCGCATCAAAGTCCTTTTCACACAAGCCCAATTTGCCAGCCTGCCAACAGATCACTGGGTACATGCAGAACAACCACAAACATTTATACAAAAAGTTGAGCAATTCCTCACAAAGTATTAGCCCAATGAAAAAAATACATCTACTAAGGCATGCAAAATCAGACTGGGGAGATGATTTACTTGCTGATATCGATAGGTCTCTCAATACACGAGGCATTACCGTAGCTTTGTATATGGCTTCACAACTACATCAAGCAGGCTGTCCTTTTGTTCATGTATTTTGCAGTCCAGCAGCCAGAGCACAATCAACCATAGAACTGATTAGTAAGCAGCTACCAACTATCAATTTTCAATGGCAAACTGATGAAGCGCTGTATACCTTTGATAGTCGTCGCTTGCATGAATGGTTTCGGTCGCTTGATGAGTCAATATCTGAGTGTTTAATTATCGGCCATAACCCTGCATTAACTAATTTTTGCAATCAACTCAGCAATAGCGAAATACAAAATATACCGACATGCGGCTATATTCAGCTTGTAGCAAGTCGAGCATGTAGTTGGCAGGAGGTATCTGAAACGCCTTTTGAACTAACCACCTTCCTTAAACCTAAGGACTTAATGCAATAAATCTATGGGTTCAGGCTCCATTGATTAGCACAAGGAATCAATTCTATTTTAGAATGTCCAATATCCATATAGATTGCAAAGGAGAAACTCATGTTTGGAAAGCCATCATTAGTAACCCGTATCGCAATTGGTAAAGTCGTCGGTTTAGTTTTTGGGCTAATCGGCTTTATATTCTTACCGCACTTCTGGCCAGAAGCCACCCTACTATTAAGAATAGGTGTTTTGTTTTGGTATATCACGCTAGGCGCCATCATCGGCGTATTTGGCGTCGTCACTTACCATCCCGTTTTAAGGTTCTCGATGCCTTGGTGGATTCGCGCACCGCTGATTGGTGGTTGGATGAATTTTGTTTTAACATTCTTTGCTTACGACGCAATACAAACGATGTTAATTGCAATATTTGGTTATGACGGTACGTTAAACTCACCTTTCTGGTTTGTGGTAGAAGGCGCCATCATCGGTTTCATTATGGGGTATTTCGCTACGCACTTTGGTGGTGAGGGCAGAGACCTTCTGGATGAGCAATTAGTCTAATAAGCGTTGCATACCCATCAAGATAGACTTTTTCCTCAACATCATTGGCGCGGTTGTTGTTTCATTGCTGTGCTACCTCATCCTAGCCTGATTAACAGGGATACGCGCTTGCGCCCTCTCACAATCCAATCTATGCTGGTAGCCTCTTTAGCATTTAACACCCCGCCTTTATGACACTGGAAAAATCTGGCCAACTGCATCCTTCTTGGCAAGCTGTTATTGGTCAAGAATTCGACCAACCTTATATGCAAGCATTGCGCGCTTTTCTCAAACAAGAAAAAGCATCCGGTAAAACCATTTACCCACCAAGCCCGCTGATTTTTAATGCTTTTAATCACACACCATTTGATCGGGTGCGTGTTGTGATTATCGGGCAAGATCCATATCATGGACCAGGCCAAGCGCATGGCTTAAGTTTTTCTGTCCCTGAAGGTGTTAAGACTCCCCCATCATTAATGAATATATTTAAAGAAATTGCATCCGACCTAAGCATTACAATGAGCGGTCGTGGTGACTTATCACCTTGGGCGAAACAAGGGGTATTACTGTTAAATGCCACGCTGACGGTAGAAAAAGCCAATGCAGGCTCACATCAAGCGCGTGGATGGGAGACCTTTACCGATGCCGTTATTACTGCTTTGAATGCGCAGGATAAAAACCTAGTGTTTGTGTTATGGGGGAGCTACGCACAAAAAAAAGGCGCCGCAATTGAGGCAACCAAGCATTTAGTGCTCAAATCTGTTCATCCTTCTCCGTTATCAGCCCATCGTGGGTTTTTTGGCAACCACCAATTTTCTAGCATTAATCAGCATTTAGAACAGCAAGGCCAAAAACCCATTAACTGGGAACTTTAATCAATGGCATCATACTTATCATATTGATAATGGTTTATCATTAAATAAATTAATATGGCATGTATTTGCTGAAGGAAACAAGCATGTATAAAGCAACTAAGCTTTTATCCACGATACTTTTATTAAGCGCATTCGGTTTCACCAGTAATGTCATTGCAAAAGAGTGCTATGAGCCATCACCAAACCTAATCGACTTAAATGACGAATACTACAATCTAGAAGAGACGGTAGAACTCACCAATAAGCAAAAAAAAGCACTCAATCAATTCTTTAGAAAAACAATTGGAAAATGGAAAGGCACTTCTCAGCATATTGAATGTAGGGGGCCTGACAGCGCCCCACGAAAAATAGTTAAAAACGCAAAGGTTAGCGCTAAAATAAAATTGGCATCAAGGACACAACTAAGCATCGATGCTAACAAGAACTACACGGAAGAAAGAATCAAAAAATCTGGTAACTTCACATTATTCAATGTCCACAATACTTACAGCCTTGAGTTCCCACGTAACAATACCTTAGTGCTTTCCGAGAAATATAGAAGAGCAAACAATTATCAAGCAGACCCTAAAAACACGGCAGCCAAAAATAAAAAAACTAAACAGGTCAAGCAAGCAAAAAAATATAAGAGCCCAGTTGAAAAAGTCAGAAAAACTCAAAAAACCAACAGTAGAACTAGCCGTATTACTGAAACCATTTACGAAATATCATCCAGTGCCCATACATTAATACTGACAAGGTTTTACTACACGAGCGGTGTTTATATCGGTGAGGAAACATGGACGATGCGTGCTGATTAATTATTCATGACGGAGAACCTGATGAGCTCAACAGTTGAAGCACATGGAAAATGTCTATGTGGCGCAGTAGAAGTAACCGCTAAAACGATGGATCCTGAGGTAGGCGCATGCCATTGTAGTATGTGTCGAAAATGGGCTGGCGGCGTTTTTCTTGTCGTCGATTGCAAAAAAGAGGTCGAATTTTCTGGTGAAGAAAACATCTCAGTATTTAACTCTTCTGAATGGGGGGAACGTGGGTTTTGCGCCAAGTGTGGCACTAACCTATTCTACCGGTTAAAAGAAAATAACCAGTACTTCATGTCTTCAGAATTATTTGATGCAGAAGTAAAATTCCATTTTGGGCATCAAGTATTTATCGAAGAAAAGCCTGAATATTATGCTTTTGCCAACGACACGAAGAACATGACAGGCGCTGAACTTTTTGCACAGTTCTCAAGCGATTAAACAGTTAAAAAATGCTTACCATTACTCTTCTTTGCACACAGGTCTTAACCATCTATTATGAATATTCCTAAAATTCCTTATACCAGTGCTGTGCTCATGTTCTTAGGCACACTATTTTCACTAGTTGTTGCATCAGAAGGTGTTAGCTGTTACGGCATGAGCTGTCTTGGTTTCACCATAAGTGGTTGGATGATAACAATTGGTGGATACCCTTGGAGTTTATTGGATAACCTATTGATTCCTGAAAGCTATTATCTGAATTTTGAGATAGAAGGCGCCTTAATGGCAGACCCTACTTTGCAGCTTCACTTATGGCCAAAATTCATCATTCGTTATCTTGCCTTTATGCTTAATTTATTTATATTGGGTTATCTCGTTGAAAAAGGTTTCCGATTCTTAAAAAAGAGATGGATCAATTCGTACCCCCCTAGCTGAATACAACAATTAAGCCTCAATCAATGAGGAGTAATCTATGACACTTGCTATCAATATCGTCACTGGTTTAGCACTCGTTGCATTATCTTAAGGTAAAACAAGCATGCAAAAAAAACCCCAATCAGGGGAATTGATTGGGGCAAGATGCCTTTGTTGTAAGGCTTCCGCTCAGGGAGGAAAAAGCGGAACGGTAACAAAACATAAATTTCCGTTACCATGCATATTATGACTTCTCTTTGTGGGAGAAGTTCATGCCTACTATCATCTTTTTTGTAACTAATTGTATCAATCCATCGTGGTTATATTATTAGGCCACTACACCCGCAAGCCCGCAAGGGGCTTCCCCTATTTACTACGCCACTGAAGTGGCAAGTAAAGAGTGAAGGGGTGTCCCCAACCTCGCTAAATGCTACGCATTAAGTCGGTTGAGTAATCTACTTATTGCAGAGTTACTACACCCGCAAGGGGTGTCCCCAACCTCGCTAAATGCTACGCATTAAGTCGGTTGAGACGCTATAATAACGGTATGGATATTCCCAACTTAGAT
>JAZGEZ010000136.1:0-8248 GCA_036479055.1 Methylophilaceae bacterium
AAGTATTCGGCACTGATGGCTCGGTAGCCATTGCCTCAACCAAATCACTTTCAGGCCATGCGTTGGGTGCCGCGGGTGTGAACGAAGCGATTTACACGATGATTATGATGGAAAATGACTTTATTGCGGCATCTGCTAACATTGAAACGCTAGACTTAGCTGCAGAAGGTTTGAATATTGTGCGTAAGCGCATTGACAATGTGAAGATTGAAACTGCATTGTCTAATAGTTTTGGTTTTGGTGGCACAAACGCGACACTAACTTTGTCTACTAAGAATCTTTAGCGTAAACCGGTAACGCCTCATGTAAAAAGCAGGCATCGCCTGCTTTTTTATTTTAGGTAATCAATATTACCCCTCTGGTTGTGCGTTAAACGAGTAGTCACACTTGTATTGCACGCGAAATTTTTGTGGGCCGCCACTATCTGGAGATCCACCGATCATTTGCACAATGGCTTTAGGTGTTACGTGTGCTTTCAAGCCATTTGTTTGTGTGTAAGATGGGCAAGTGAGAACAGGGGTGGAACAGACGTACCAATCCATGTCACCATTGCCAAGTTTTTGTTGGCCTGCTTTGGTGAATCCGTTTGCACAGTTTGCAGAGAATGGAATGCCAAACGTTGCCTTTGGAAGTTGAGCCCCAGCAGCGGGACTTCCTTTAGCTTTTATTTTATTGATCTTAACAGCAGTATTCGTTTTCGCTTTTAGTTTTGTGGCGCCTTTGGCTACGTTGTCTTTGAGTACGTGTTTATTCGATTTAAGGTCGTGAATGGTGTCATCACACATTTTCCATTTTCCGTTAGGTAGTTGGCATTGTGCTAATAAGTCATGCTCGTGACTGATGACATTAGTGCTACCTAATATGCTGGCACCTACTAATAAAAGTGTTGAAAGTAATAACGTTTTTGAGTGTTTCGTTTGCTTTTCCATTTTGAATTTCTCCTTGTTAATAAGTTAACTTCGTTATGAAGTTGTTAGTGTGTCGTGGTTGCTTCAATTTTGGTTCAAATTAAAAAAGTAAAAAGGTGCGCAGGTCGCGAGTGTTCGCATTTACGCACATGCTTCGCTAGCAATCATTAACCTGCAGGGTTAACACATTTACTGTCAATGTGATTATTAAGCTCGTGACTTTCTTCGACTTGGTAATCAGCATCTGCAATAATCCTAAAGTGACAAGAGGTGCTAAAACCTCCTGGGTAGCAGTTAGTAGGTACGGGAACTTTAATCATTTGAGAGGCACCTGCAGCAAGTGCCGGTACTACTTGGTTGTTCACAGAGCTTGTGCCACCGCCAATAAAGGTATTGAACATAGTTCTTACCTCTGAAGCGGCAGAAGATGCATCGCCTGTATTTCGAACATAAAACCAGATGTTTTTTGCAGCCCCACCTCCAATCGCTTTTTCGCAATAACTCTGTCCTGGTTGGCCTTCTGGTAATGACGTATTGTGATACGCTGGCATAATAATTAAATCGGGTCTTCCTGGAGACGTGCCAAAGGTTTTTCCAATTGTCTGGTTCGGACGTTTCTTAACAGCTGTTTTGTTGTCTAAAGCCTTGAACTGTTTGTTTTCTTTTGCTTTGCTTGTGATACTGCCAATAGGTTTGGCTACTGTTTTTATATGTATTTTTTTATTGTTCAACTCGTTTGATTCAGGAGTGGCTTTGCCAGCATTAAAACCGTTGACGACGGGGGCTAAATCAGATTTGTTAGTAGGTGCTGCCATGCTGGTATTCGCGCCAAATATGCAGGCGAACGCCAATGCGATAAGTTTGATTGAATGCGGGGTTGTTTTCATAACTGTTCTCCAAAATGATTGATAAGTACATTATTGAGTCGAACAGGGATGTAATACGGTTCAATTTTTTAGAGATTATTTTATTAAGCATGGTGAGGCGAACAATGTAAGCATACAAAAAAATCCCCTCAGTGCTTGTAGGCGGTGAGGGGAAGGGGTGGTAGGGTTAAGTCGTTTACTGTTTTTTCAAAGCTGGCTTTGTGATAACGCGCTTATTCACTTGTGGTTGTGCCTTCCTTGGCTGTGGTAGCTTAAGAGCAGGCACTGCTTTGATTTTGTTCACCTTCTGCTTGCTGCTGTTTGCATTTGGCGTTACGTTTAGCTCCTGGCTCTGAGTCGGTAATACATGCTGATTGACCTGAGGCGATGTGCAAGACACAGAAATCGTTTTAAATGGCGTCTTAATCACATGTTTATTATTTGCACTTAAAGTATAGCGCAATTCAAAACGCTGAGAAGGTGTCGTTTGCCCACTGCTTGGCTGTGTTTGCCAGGTGTTGCTACCGCCAGCGTTACCAACAGGACTGTTTATTGTATTCCATGGTTTTAAGTCAAATGTTTCATAATATCGCCATGTGATGCTTGGGCTTAAGTTAACATCATGTGTCGCAAAGCTAAATTGCCCGTTTTTAACAGTAACAACACCTGTACCACTAAAGTTTTTCTTTGAGCTGAGTGTCGCTGTTATTTTCACCTTTGTTGGGCATAACTTGCCTTGATACATGACATTATTCGTTGGCTGTAAGTCAATCTGCACTGTTGGCTTCGTGACTAAAGATAATCCATTAGGCCCTGATTCGTTACACGTCATGTTATAGGGTTTCCAGTCAGACTGAAAATCATGAGAAACTCCGATGATTCTTATGCTGCCTGCTTCTTCCCCATGTGGATTTTTAGGCACGTCATACCAATGTGTATCCATCGCCGTTTTACTATGGTCGGTTTTAACGGTTTTAAGATCACTTTTTTTGCCATTGCTGTGTTCAAAGCGATATTTAACGGTCGTGTTTGGCAAGTTGGTTTTAATCGCACTTGAGAGGTTTATTTTGCAAGAACCGCCTAAGGTTGATTGCTCAGTAACCGTAAGAGACGTATCTGTTACACCGCTACTGGTTTGTAAGTCGCCAGCAGTCGCAACAGTGGGGGCAGGCGCTTTCATACAGACGATGGTTGCACGCGGTTTAGTATTGAGGAAATATCCCCCTGTTCCGAAGGTTGCTGGTAGAACAGGTTGCGTATCGATGGCATGGCTAGCATATATGCGAGCGCTAACATGATGTTCCCTGCTAAAAATTAAGTCATTGCTTTGGCCAATATTTCTAAAGCCATTGGCAGTCGTGTTACATGCATCGACGACAAAGCTTTCTATTTCACTACCGCCAAGTGGGAATGACACATTGTGATCGACTTTTTTCGGGCGAGTGCCTAATCGATAGCTTTCTCTGACATGGCTGCCAGCAAACTTTTTGATTTGGCCCTGATGCTCCCAGTGCATCCTCAACTGTAGATGGTAGCTTTTTATCCGGTCATTACTTCCTGGTTCATATTTAAAACGGGCGGGAATTTGCCAAGACATCAGCGGGTGGCGCTCATGCGATAACTCGGTATATTTCTGACCATCAGATTTAACGTAGAAGGTCGGTTCGGCGGTGATTAAGGTGGAACCTGAAACCTCCGCTGTGTCTTTTTTAGCATGTGCTGTTGTCGTAGAAAAACACATCGCGCTAATGATAGGCAGCATTGCTAAGGTTTTTAATGTGGTTGTTAGTCGTTTCATTTCTATACTCCTTTTAACAATTATGATTAATGCTCATAAGTCGTTGCATGTTGCTACATGGTTCAAAATTTCTATCAAAAGTAAGTAAAAATACAATATATGAATATAACTTACTCAAGAGAAAATTGCTTTAATTATGCGTGGTTACTTGGAATGCTGAGGAAGCACGTAGACCATGCTTCCCCACTGGTGATTACCTTCCTCCTGGATTAATCGTTCCTTCAATAGCTTCTAGTGTATCTAACGCATGGTTGCTATCTGGTCTTTGCTCATCAAAACGTCCAGGGTTTACTACTGAATCAGGGCCTATTGTGTTTGTTGGTCTCGTATCAATAGTTGGCGGCGTATTCTCTTCATCATCATCGTTGCCACCCCCAGGGTTGCCAGGTACACAGTTTTCTTGACCTTCTGGACCCGGTTGCGCTACACGGCCAGACCCGTCATCTTCACCGCAGGGTTCAGGTTGTGTTTTGTCAGTATCTTGGCAACTTGCTTCATAAGGATTGGCAGCACAATAAGCGGCGGATGTACGAGGTGCAGTGTTGTGTCCATTAGTATTGCCATTATGGTTGTTCTCGTTACTGTTTTCTGAATCATCACTTGAATCATCACTTGAATCATCACTTGAATCATCACTTGAATCATCACCTGAATCATCACTTGAATCATCACTTGAATCATCACCTGAATCATCATCTGAATCATCATCTGAATCACCACCTGTGCCACCACCTGTGCCACCACCTGTGCCACCACCGGACCTTTGAGTAACCGTTGCTCCATTATCGGTCTCACCCACGGGGATGAATGTTATACCATTATCACCCTCTACTACATACATATCACCATCACGTGTGACTCGGTAGACGCGGCCTTGTTCTAAAGGAGCACTTGATGGTGTATCCGCAACAAGAATTTGTTCAACAGACCCGGGTTCTTGGCTTGTTATTGTTAACCTACCACCGGAGTCACGTCCTACTTTTACATAAGCTGTGCCACCACTATTTAATCCGCTACCCATTTGTTCATTTGCACCATTTCCTGTAGCACCATGCTGGCCTGCAATAGAAGGCCTTGCGGTATTGGGGACTGTTGGTGCGCCATTAACGGCGCCATCGGCCCCTTGTGTTTTTGGGCCGAATGCTTCAATGGGATTCAAATGCTTAAAACCATCAAGCTCCTTCATACCATTTAAATTATTTTGATGTTTGCCAATACCATTTGCACCTAAACCTTTTCTTAGTGGTGGCTGTGAAGCGACGGCTGGTCGGTTAGGGGAAACGGTTGTCGGGTTTACTTTGTTTTGTTTTAGCTTGCTCGTTGTTGCAGGTAAAACAGTCTGCTTTTTCACTGCTATTGCTTTAACTTTAGAGCTTCCTACGGACAAGCTAGGATTGCTTTTGTTCGCCACACCTTTGTTTTTGATTGCAGTGTCAGCATAGGCCTGCCCGATAGTTAAAGTGGCCATTAAAACTAAATTGCTTAATATGATATTTTTCGTTGTTCTTTTCATGATGATCTCCTCGTAAATGGTTTTAATCAGTACGCATGTTTTATTGAATGCGTAGGTGATACAAGGTAGTCGTAATGAGTAGGATTCTGGTTCAAACTATTTTGTAAGCATGGACAGACTGCATCTTTGGCGTTGAAGCAGAACGTCAATAAGCGCCTAAGTGTCTTAGGCGCTTATTTGATTTTAGTCAGGGGTTGGGGGCTGGTTTTAGGTATGTGACCTATTGCTGAGCAGTACACTTAGAAAGTACGGTTACATCTTTTCACTATATGTAAGATTGCTGTGATGATTAGAGCATTTATTATTTATCGATAAAATTCCCAATTACCACATTCGGCATCCACAAAGCCATCACCATCTGTGTCTTTCGTGCCAAAAGTAGAGGGGTCACAGTCTTCATCAATGTCATTTTCATCACATACTTCTAAGTTCCCGCCAAAGCGTTTTGGGTTGTTGTCATCACAGTCTCTGCCTAGCGGCTCTCCTAATCTATCCAAACAACTGGCATCACCAGAGCCGTCATTGTCGCGGTCTGGCGCAAGGTTCTGGCAGCTATTAGCAATTTCATTACATGAGTCAATTGTGCAAGCGATACCATCATCACAGTTTGGTGGCGTACCAGCTACACACATATTATTCTGACAAGTCGCTGCTCCAGTACAGAAGAGGCCATCAGAGCAGTCATTTGCAGTATTACAACGCTGTGCAAAAGCGTTTATTGATAATCCATAAAGTAGCATTAACATGAGTAGTCTTATTTTCATTTTAATTCCTAATATTTTTTAATGTTAAATTAACTGCAGTTATGCCATTTAGCGGGGTCTGTATCATCACAATCATTACCTACCCTTACTAACCACTCACCATCATTGGTAGCATCCGTAACATCAGCAGGACATGCATCAATTCTTCTGGCTGGGTCACCATGATTGTCACCATCTGCATCTAAGTAGTAGGGGATTGTTTGTCCTTCATCGATTAACCCGTCACAGTCATTATCAATATGGTCACAAACCTCTGTTGCATTTGGATTAGCATCCCGTCGGTCGTCATTACAATCACTGCCAGAAAAACGTCGTCCATGGCCGCCATAAGCATTTGGTGTTCCGCGGTCTAAATCCAACTTTATTTTCTGCTTTATTTTATGTGATAAATTATTGAATTTACTTATCTTTGCCGAACTTCTTATATTGCTTCCCCCAAGTCCAGCTACCTGTGCTTGCTGTACGGCAGTAGGGCTTACGCCAATATTTTTCGTGTTCGGTGCGGATGCTTGATAAGTAGCATTTTGGTTAACGGGTTTAATAGGCGCTTGCGTTTTTGCTGTTGTTCGAACAGTTGTATTACATTGACTGAGTTGGCTGAAGCTAAACATATTTTTCTGAGCACCAAACTTCCTCAACTTTTGGTTTTGGTGGTTTGCTAGCTGCCGACAATCTTGCATGCTTAATGCTTTTTTAATATTAAGTGCGGTGCACTGCTTTTGGATGCGATTACATTGCCATCTAATATTGTTTATTGTCAATGTCCCACTGTGTTTTAGCGGTTGACTAAATGTGGCGGTGTAGCGGTGCGTGAGATTGCCGTTAGGTTGTGTTTTTTGTAGGGTAGGTTTTTGAATAGTGGTTGGCTTTTTGATGTCTTTAAGTTTTTTTACCTCTATAGATTTACCGATTTTAGGTTGCTCGGCATTTGCATACGCAGCAATCACCAGCAGAGCAATACCTAAGGCATACCATCGTGTCATTCGATATTTCATCATGTGTTTTATCATCATAGTGTTTGGCCTTTATAAAATGTGCATTTATCGGTTTGCCTTAAGTTGCATTGTAGCGTTTTGTAATAGCCCGCAGCCATATATTTCATCGTGACCTACTGAACCTAAGTCGATAGCATGTTCACATAAGGCTTGCTTAATTGCATTGGTATTAACCTTAGTATGAGGCGAAATGAGTAGGCTGGCTATACCCGAAACTAGTGCAGCTGAGAAAGACGTGCCGCTAACATATTGACCATTATTTGAGCTTGGTACCCAAACGTCTTCTCCTGGCGCGGCTAGGTCTATGTAATGACCCCGGTTGGCGTGTTTATATATTTGGTTATTTGCATTAGTTGCTGTGACCGCGATGACACCTGGGTAAGCAGCAGGGTAGCTTGGGGTTGCTTGGGGGCCGCTATTGCCAGCTGCTGCCACCAATAAAACAGGATGTTTTCTTAATTGATTGAAAATGGCAGCCATAATGGCATCTTTTGGCCCGCCTAAACTTAGGTTGATTACTTTTACCTGATTGCTAACTAACCAGTCTAGGGCGTGGACGAGTAATAATGAGTTAGTGTTGTTGCGCTTGTTGACCCTCCTCATCACATCGGCAACAAAAAGTGGGCTGTTAGGCGTAATGCCATAAAAATGCTGTTGTTTATCTTTGCCAGCAATAAGCAGTGCCACGCTCGTGCCATGCGAGGTGTTAGCTTGCTTGTTTGAGGTTGGCGTAAAGCTTTTTTGGACAATGGTTGCATGCGCTAAAGCCGGAACCTGCTCGACAGCTGTATCGACAATGCCAATCGCAATTTTATTGCTAGCATGCGTTGGCTCAACGAGATTAATGCTTTTTTGGAAGTATTGCCTAGGGCCTTTAGCGGATTGGTAAAAATAGTTAAATTCGACAATTGCCTCTGGGGCGACCTTTGCTAGCTGTTGCTTGATATCAGGTAATGTATTTTTATTAATGGTGTAGCGTACAAGTTCACCATCAAGCGCCTTCAACGGGGTGCGGTCACTTGGGCTTAAATGGAATTGTTTTTTAATTGCTTGAATACGGGTGTTTGCAATGGCCTGATCAGGGAAAAACAGTAGCAACTGATTGGCCTCATATGGGCGGCTATCACCAGGTAAAGGTGGGATGAATTTTGCTGCAGGTCGTTCCGGTATTGCTTTGCCGTTAGAAGGAAATTTTGCTTTTGGCGTGAGCGTTGTTGGGGTTTTCTTGAGCGGTTGATTTCTGGGTGCTGCTGGTTCTGGACACTGGCCTGGCGCACAAGGGCTATTCTCAGGTGATTGGTTAGCATCGTTACTAGGAAACCGATGCTCTAAAACGCGGATTGGCGCTTGTTCATTATTGTCGTTGCTAGCAGACCAAGTGGATGGCATATGTGCTAACACTAG